>NZ_JABXGF010000040.1:0-31550 GCF_025407985.1 Curtobacterium sp. C2H10
GTGCAGTAGGCCGCGCCGCCGCCAGCGGGCGCGGCCGCGATCGGGCGCGCCCGCGAGCGGGCGGAATGCGTCGCCCGGGCTGAGCGGTCGAGCGGGCACGACTCGCCGCTCGCGTTCGGCGAGCGGGCGGAACCGGCCGCACAGCGGCCGCGAACGCGACGTTTCGTGCCCGCTCGGCGACCGGGCAGGCAGGCAGGCGGGCAGGCAGGCAGGCGGGCCAGCGGGCAGGAGCGCGACCGCCTGGAGGCGCGGCGCCGCTCTCCGAAACCGGCGCCGCGCCTCCAGGCCGGCACCTCCACCGCGTGACGCGTCCGTCGGACGCCCCACCCCGGTGTCCCCCGATCAGGGGTGACCCGCCACCGAGAGTGCGCGGAACGTCCATCGGGGGACGCCGATCCTGTACCCCGACCGCTCATCACGTGTTGTGTCGTAGGCATGGAACGACAGCCGGCCCACGAGACCGACCGCCCCGCCCCGCCGACGCGCGCGGCGGGAGCCGACACCAGTCGTTCCGACGCTCCGCACCGAATGGGCGACATGAACGTCGACGTCATCCTCCCCTGTCTCGACGAGGCCGATGCCCTCCCCGAGGTCCTGGGCCGACTCCCGCGCGGCTACCGCGCGATCGTCGTCGACAACGGCTCGACCGACGGCTCCGCCGACGTCGCCCGGGCCCACGGCGCCCTCGTCGTGACCGAACCGGTGAAGGGCTTCGGCTCGGCCTGCGCCGCCGGGGTCGCCGCCGCCACGGCCGAGTACGTCGCCTTCTGCGACGCCGACGCCTCGATGGACCCGGCCGAGCTCGTCCCGCTCGTCGCCCGCGTGGCCACAGGACACACCGACCTCGCCCTCGGACGCCGCGTGCCGACCACGCCGGGTGCCTGGGCACCGCACGCCCGGTTCGCCAACCGCGTCCTCGCGGTCCTCATGCGTCGCGCGACCGGGTACCGCCTGCGCGACCTCGGCCCGATGCGCGTGATGCGTCGCGCGGACCTGGTCTCCCTCGACCTGCGGGACCGCCGCAGCGGCTACCCGCTCGAGATGGTCCTCGCGGCGCACGCCGCCGGGTGGCGCGTCGACGAGTCCGACATCGGGTACGCGCAGCGCATCGGCGACAGCAAGGTCACCGGCACGCTCCGCGGCACCGTCAACGCCGTCAAGGACATGTCGCGTCTGCTGCGCGAGTACCGCCGGGAGGCGCGACCCACCGTCGTCGCACCCGCTCCGGTCCGCCACGTGGCCGGTCCCACCCACTCCGAGGAGGTCCACTCATGACGACCGACATCACCGTCGCGGTGGTCGCGAAGGAGTGCCTGCCCGGCCGGGTCAAGACCCGCCTGACGCCGGCGCTCACCCCCGAGGGTGCCGCACGGGTCGCCGCCGCGAGCCTCGCGGACACGCTGGCGACCGTCCGCGCGCTGCCCGCCGCCCGACGGGTGCTGTTCTACGACGGCACGGTGCTGCCGACCGGTGCCGAGGGCTTCGACGTCATCCACCAGACCACGGGCGGCCTCGACGAGCGGCTCGGTGCACTGTTCGACGCCGTCGACGGCCCGACGCTGCTCGTCGGCATGGACACGCCGCAGTTCGGGCCGGCCGACGTCGGACCGGTGTTCGACGAGCCGCAGCGCGACGCCTGGTTCGGCCCGGCCGAGGACGGCGGGTTCTGGTCCCTCTACCTGCGCGACCCGGACGGCGACCTGCTCCGCGGCGTGCCGATGTCGCAGGACGACACCGGTGCGGTCCAGTTCGCCCGCCTGATCGACGCCGGCCTCGACGCGGGCACCCTCGGGGTCCTGCTCGACGTCGACACCGTGCCGGACGCCGAGCGCGTCGCCGACCTCGTACCAGACTCCGCGTTCGCCGCCGCGCTGCAGGCCGAGACCACGGGGGCACTCCGATGACCATGGAAGCACCCGTCTCCTTCGGGGCCGGCGGTGGCGAACCGTACGCGCGTGCGCTCCGCACCGACGGTCGCATCCGGCTGACGGACACCTCCCGACCGGACCGGGCGGTCACGCTCGACGTCGGCCGCTGGAGCGCCGCGGCGGACCGCATCGACCGGTCGCTCCTCGACGGTGCGGACGGCCCGGTGATCGACATCGGCTGCGGGCCGGGGCGGATGCTCGTCGCCGCGCGCACCCTCGGCATCCCGTCGCTCGGCGTGGACGTCTCCGCCGACGCCGTGGCGATCGCCCGACGCTCCGGCGGGACGGCGATCCAGGGCTCGGTCTTCGACCCCGTCCCCGACGAGGGGCGCTGGGACACGGCGCTCGTGATCGACGGGAACATCGGCATCGGCGGCGACCCGGCGGCCCTGCTCGCCCGGTGCCGCGAGATCGTGCGCGTCGGTGGCCGCGTGGTCGTCGAGACCCACGTCGACCGCACCGCCGACCGGGTGTACACCGCCCGCGTGGTGGACGCCGACGGCCACCAGAGCGCGGGCTTCCCGTGGGCCGAGGTGGGCGTCGACGCCCTGCTCGACCACGCCGAGACGGTCGGCCTCGTGGCGAAGCAGAGCTGGACCGCCGAGGGCCGGACCTTCTGCGAGCTGCTCGCCTGAGCAATCCTTCTTTTGTGTCATGCAAAAGAAGGAGGTAGTGTGGTGGTCATCAAGCCGACGGCGTCGCGGTCGCCGGCCCGGTGACCGACGACCCTCGGCACGACGACGAGGAGCATCCATGCAGAACCGTCAGAACCCCCTGGGCGGCGCGTACGTGACCGGCCTCGAGAACCGTGACGAGCTCGGCGCCTACGCGGTGGACGCCGCCTGGCGACCGATCGGCACCTACACCGGAACCGGGATCGGGCGTGCGCTCGGCCGCTTCGTCGACACGCAGTCCCGTCGGCCCGGCACCGCGACGTCCTCGACGCGCACGGCCACCGGTTCGCTGCGGACCGCGACGGGCTCGTTCCGCACGGCCTGACGCCGTCCCCGTACCGCGAGCGGTCGTCACCCGGGGTGTCCCCCTTTCTCCCCGGTGCGGACGGCCGCTCGCTCCTCGTCCACAGGCGCGCTCGTCGTCCACAGGCGCGACGTTCCTGGGCGTGCCGACCCGCGCGATGCCAGGATGGACGCATGAACGACCGCGCCGGCACCCCTGCCACTGCAGACGACCTCGTCGACCTCGACGCCCTCATCGCCGCGTACCACGAGCGCGTCCCGGACGTCTCCGTCCCCGAGCAGAAGGTCGTCTTCGGCACCTCGGGCCACCGCGGCTCCTCACTGGACTCCGCGTTCAACGACACCCACATCGCCGCGATCACGCAGGCGATCGTCGAGTACCGCACGTCGCAGGGCACCGACGGCCCGCTCTTCATCGGCCGTGACACGCACGCGCTGTCCGGCCCCGCCGAACGCACCGCGCTCGAGGTCCTCGCCGCCAACGGCGTGCACGTCCTCGCCGACAGCGAGAACGGCTACGTCCCCACCCCGGCGCTCAGCCACGCGATCATCGCGTACAACCGTGCCGGCAACGCGGACACGGCGGACGGCATCGTCATCACGCCCAGCCACAACCCGCCCCGCGACGGCGGCTTCAAGTACAACCCGCCGCACGGTGGCCCGGCGGACAGTGACGCGACGAGCTGGATCGCCGAGCGCGCGAACGCGATCATCGCCGGCGGCAACGCCGAGGTCCAGCGCACCGAGCACGCCTCGCCCGACCGCTACGACTTCCTCGGCGCCTACGTCGCCGACCTCGAGAACATCATCGACATCGACGCGATCAAGCGTGCCGGCGTGAAGATCGGCGCCGACCCGCTCGGTGGTGCGTCGCTCCCCTACTGGAACCGCATCCGCGACCACTACGGGCTCGACCTCACCGTGGTCAACCCCGACGTCGACCCCACCTGGTCGTTCATGACCCTCGACTGGGACGGCAAGATCCGGATGGACCCGTCGAGCCCGAGCGCGATGGCCTCGGTCGTCGCGCGCAAGGACGACTACGACGTCCTCACCGGCAACGACGCCGACTCCGACCGGCACGGCATCGTCACGCCCGACGGCGGCCTGATGAACCCGAACCACTACCTCGCCGTGGCGATCGAGTACCTCTACGCGCACCGTCCCGCCTGGCGCGACGACGCCGCGATCGGCAAGACCCTCGTGTCGTCGAGCATCATCGACCGCGTGGCCGAGTCCCTCGGTCGTCGCCTGTGGGAGGTCCCGGTCGGCTTCAAGTGGTTCGTCCCGGGGCTGATCGACGGTTCCGTGGCCTTCGGCGGCGAGGAGTCGGCGGGCGCGTCGTTCCTCCGCAAGGACGGCACCGCGTGGACCACCGACAAGGACGGCATCATCCTGGCACTCCTGGCGTCGGAGATCATCGCGGTCACCGGCAAGACCCCGTCGCAGCTCTACGACGAGCTGACCGAACGCTTCGGCGCCCCGGTCTACCAGCGTGTCGACGCCGCCGCGAGCAAGGAGCAGAAGGCCCGCCTGTCGAAGCTCGACGGTGACGCCATCACCGCCGAGACCCTCGCGGGCGACCCGATCACGGCGAAGCTGTCGAAGGCTCCGGGCAACGACGCAGCCGTCGGCGGCGTGAAGGTCGTCACCGACAAGGCGTGGTTCGCGGCCCGCCCGTCCGGCACCGAGGACGTCTACAAGATCTACGCCGAGAGCTTCGTCGGGCAGGAGCACCTCGAACAGGTGCAGCGCGAAGCCAAGGAGATCGTCGACGCCGCACTCGGGGCCTGAGGTCCCGCGCGGATGGGGTGGTTCGGCCGGAAGCAGGACGATCGGCACGACGAGCCCGCCCCGACGCTCGTGGTGCTCGCGCAACGAGCCCTCGCCGAGCGCGGCATGGAGACCACGGTCGAGGTGCCGGCCGGTGAGCAGGCTCGCCTGGTCGGTACCGACGGCCGGGTCTTCCTGCTCGAGAACCTCGCGGCGCAGGTGCACGGCGAGACCCCGGACGTGCAGGCCGACATGGTCGCCGAGCACTTCGACCGGATGATCCAGGCGTACAGCGAGCCGGCACCCGAGGAGCTCGGCGCCGACGAGCTGCGGCAGCGCATCCGACTGCGGATCCTGCCGGACCCCAGCGCGGACGGCGGCACGGGCCTCGGCGCCGGCCCGTCCGACCCCACCGACCTCGACTACGCCCGACCGTTCGCTCCCGGGTTGGTGCTCGGGCTGTGCGTCGACTACCCGACGATGGTGAGCACGCTGTCGGGTCCGACCCTGCCGCGGCTCGCCCTCGGCATCGACGAACTCTTCGCCTTCGGGCAGCTGGGCACCGACGACGAACCGGTGGACGAGCACGCCGAGATCGCCCCCGGGGTGTTCATCGTGGAGGGCGAGTCCCTGTTCGTCGCGTCGAAGGCGGTCAACCCACACGGCGCTCTTCGGTGCCGCCGGGTTCGGCACGGTGTTCGCGATCCCGCACCGGCACCTCCTGCTCGCCGTCCCGATCCGTGACGCATCGAGCATCACCTCGGTGCAGATGCTCGCCGGCCTGGTCGTGCAGGTGCTCACGGACGGCGAGCACGGCCTGCCCGGCGGGGTGCTGAGCCCCCTGCTGTACTTCTCGCGCCACGGCCGGGTCAGCGCGGTGTCCGGCTTCGACGACGAGACGGGCGCGATGCGCATCGAGGTGGACGAGCGGTTCCAAGAAGCGCTCGAACAGGCCGCCGCAGCGTCCTGACGCACCGCACGCCACGCTCGGGCGTACTGTGACGGCGTCGGGAGCGCTCACGAGGGCGTTCCGACAGACGCCACCGAAACCGGCGCCGGTGCTGCCGATCCACTCAGGAACCCACTCCGGCGCGACCCTTCACCTTGCGGCAGATGTAACTTTGCAGCCAGCGCAAAGTTTCCGGGAGACCCTGCACATGACCCAGACCGCGACCGCACCCGCGGCACCCACCACCTCGTCCAACGCCGTGATGAACCACCGGCAGATCCTGCTGGTCATCTACGGCCTGATGGCGGGGATGTTCCTCGGCGCCCTCGACCAGACGATCGTCGGTACCGCGATCCGCACGATCGGCGACGACCTGCACGGCCTCGACCAGCAGGCCTGGGTGACGACCGGCTACCTCATCGCATCGACGATCACGACGCCGATCTACGGCAAGCTGTCCGACATCTTCGGCCGGCGTCCGCTGTTCCTCACGGCGATCGGCATCTTCATCGTCGGGTCGTTCGCCGCGTCGTTCTCGACCTCGATGCTCATGCTCGCCGGCTTCCGCGCGCTGCAGGGCCTCGGTGCCGGCGGTCTGATGTCCCTGCCGCTCGCCATCATGGGCGACATGCTCGCCCCGCGCGAGCGCGCCAAGTACCAGGGCTACTTCCTGGCGGTCTTCGGCATCTCCAGCGTCATCGGCCCGCTGGTCGGCGGTGTCTTCGCCGGGGCGGACCAGCTGCTGTTCATCGCCGGGTGGCGCTGGGTGTTCCTGATCAACGTGCCGATCGGCATCATCGCGCTCTTCATGGTGCTGACGTTCCTGCACCTGCCGAAGTTCGGCGACCGCGGCAAGCCCCGGATCGACTGGTGGGGCGCGACGCTCGTCATCGTGACCCTCGTGCCGCTGCTCCTCATCGCCGAGCAGGGCCGCGAGTGGGGCTGGGACTCCCCCGGCGCCTTCGCCTGCTACGCGATCGGTGCGCTCGGGCTCATCGCGTTCATCATCGTCGAACGGGCGATGGGCGACGACGCGATCCTGCCGCTGAAGCTGTTCGGCTCGCGGGTGTTCTCGATGTCGGCGATCCTGTCCGTCCTCGTCGGCTTCGGCATGTTCGGCGCCATGCTCACCATCCCGCTGTACCTGCAGATCGTGAAGGGCGTCACCCCGACCGAGTCCGGGTTCGCGATGCTCCCGATGGTGCTCGGGCTGATGATCTCGTCGATCGCCTCGGGCCAGATCATCTCGCGGACCGGCAACTACCAGGTCTTCCCGATCACCGGCACGGCGTTCACGGCCATCGGGTTCACCGTCCTGACGTTCCTCACCGCCGATCGCCCCCTCTGGTTCCTGATGCTCGGCATGTTCGGCATCGGCCTCGGGCTCGGGCAGCTCATGCAGACCCTGACCCTGGCGGCGCAGAACTCCGTCAGCCCGCGGGACATCGGCGTCGCGACGAGCGCCGCCACGTTCTTCCGCCAGATCGGCGGCACCATGGGCACCGCCGTGCTGCTGTCCGTCCTGTTCACGCTCATGCCGACGAACATCACGACGGCGATGCAGAACGAGGGCGACCTGAAGAGCGCCCTGAACGCCGCACTCACCCCGTCGGTCGCGAACGCGTCGGACAACAAGGGCGTGATGGACCAGATCTGGAACAAGATCGTCGACCCGGTGCAGCAGAACGTCCAGGACGGTCTCGACAAGGGCGCTGCCCAGGCCAAGGAGGCCGCCGACGCCGCCGTCACGAAGCAGGTGACGGCCGCCGTCCAGCAGCAGGTCGCGGCCGGCACGGTCCCCGAGGCCTCGGCGGACACGGTCATCGCCCAGCAGGTCGCCGCCGCGAAGCCCGCCGCCGAGCAGCAGGCACTCGAGACCGCCGCGTCGAAGGCGAACGCCGAGGTCGTGGACGGCACGCTGCAGGTGGACTACTCGAACGCCGAGCAGCGCCAGAACGTCGTCGACGAGGTCGCTCCGACGCTCGTCAAGCAGCTCAAGAGTGGTGACTCGAGCGCGAGTTCCTCGACCAGCTCGTCGACGAGCGACACGTCGTTCCTCAACGGCGCGGACAAGCGCCTCACCCGGCCGTTCCTCGTCGGGTTCAGCGACTCCGCCGTGGTCGTCTACTACGTCGGCCTCGCCGTGATCCTGCTCGCCTTCGTGCTCACCTGGTTCTTCCGCGTGCCGCCGCTCCGCAAGGTCTCGGCGCTGCAGGAGCAGGCGAACACCGAGCGCGCGGACAACGAGCGGGCGACCGCCGACGCGGACCGCCTGACCGTGGACGCCCAGCACGCAGCCGCACGGACGGGATCGCTCGTCTCGCCGGACACCGGCTCGATGGCGGTCGTGCCGACCTCGCCGGACGTGGTCTCGCAGCCGCGCTCGGCCGGTTCCGCGGTCGGTGTCGGTGTCGGGCAGTCGACGACCCGGTCGGGCGGAGCAGCCGGCGGTGCCTCCACCGTCTCCCTCGACGGCACCCGCGCACCACTGCCCGACGCGACCACGCACGGCGCGCACTCCGCCGCCGCGCCGGTCGACGAGCCGCCCACCACCACGGGCGCGATCCGCACCCGAGCCGCGCACGCCGCGACGGACGCGACCACGGACACCACCGCCGGCGACGCTGCGGAGGCGAGCCGCGCCTCCAGGCCCGACGAGCACGGGCACGGGCGTCACTCAGCCGAGTAGCGACGCGGTCAGCCCGTCGATGCGTCCGACGGGCTGACCACGTCGAACGACGCCCCCGGCAGTCGTCGGCGCATCACGTCGACCGCGACCGGGTTGTCGTCCACGAGCACGAACCGCCGGCCGAGCGCGCGGGCCACCGCGCCTGTCGTCCCGCTGCCGGCGAAGAAGTCGAGGACCCAGTCGCCCTCGCGCGACGACGCCTGCACGATGCGGCGCAGAACCCCCTCGGGCTTCTGCGTCGGGTAGCCGGTCTTCTCCTTGCCGGTCGGCGACACGATCGTGTGCCACCAGACGTCCGTCGGGAGCTTGCCGCGCTCGCGCTTCTCGGGCGTGACGAGTCCCGGCGCCATGTAGGGCTCACGATCGACCGCCTCGGAGTCGAACCAGTACCGCGACGGGTCCTTGACGTAGACGAGGATCGTGTCGTGCTTCGTCGGCCACCGTGACCGGGACTTCGCACCGAAGTCGTACGCCCAGACGATCTCGTTGAGGAAGGACTCCCGGCCGAACAGGGCGTCGAGCAGCACCTTGGCGTAGTGCGACTCGCGGTAGTCGAGGTGGAGGTAGAGGGTGCCGTCCTCGGCGAGGAGCCGCCACGCCTCGAGCAGCCGAGGTTCGAGGAACGACCAGTAGTCCTCGAACCGGTCGTCGAAGCGCATGAGGTCGCCGCGGACGCGCTCGTAGGAGCTCCCCCGGAAGCCCGTCACCCGCTCACGTCGGCGATCGGCAGCTGCGGCCTCGTCGCCGACCGTCGGCTCGCGGACCGCGGCGCTCGCGTGCCGACGCTGGTAGCGGCCGGTGTTGAACGGCGGGTCGAGGTACACGAGCGTGAACGAGCCGTCCGCCAGGGTCGGCAGGACGTCGAGGTTGTCGCCGAGGACCACCCGGTCCGGGCCTCGATCGTCGCCGCTGTGCACGGGACCATTCTGGTCCACGCGGCGTCCCGTCCCCGCGGAGCCCGCGGGCCGGGCTCAGCCGCAGGTCACCTGGGAGATCGTCGCGTCGTCGTCCGGCAGCCACGCGCCGCCGGCCCAGACGTCCACCGGTTCGCCCGCGCGCAGTGCCGTCGCCACCACGAGGTCGTGCGGACCGGGCAGCGTCGCGACCTCCTCGTCGACGGAGAACTGCACGGTCGCCGAGTCGCAGGACGCCTCGGGGGTGACCTCCCACCCGGCGCAGCCGTAGTCGACGCAGCCGTCCGGCCAGGAGCCGTCGGCGTCCTCGGCGTCGGAGTCGAGCGCGACCCGGGTCAGCGCCACGGGGTGCTCCGGTGCGGTGGAGCAGGTGACGTCGCGGATGCCGCCCCACTCCTCGGACCCCTGCTCGGTGAGGACGAGCGGTCGCCCGGAGGTCAGCACGACCGTGCGGGTGTCGGTGCGCACGTCGTCACCGCCCTCGGTGGCGGAGAACCCGACCGTGACCCGGGCCGGCCCGTCGCACTCGCTGTCGATCTGCCACGACCAGCAGCCGTCCGCGAAGTCGATCGCTCCGCAGGTCGCCTGCCACGTCTCGTCATCGCCGATGAACGACGCGGTGACCGTGCCGTCGTCCGAGGTCCACGGCGCCTGGTCCCCCGCGTCCGGTGCGTCCTGGTCCGGTGCGTCGTCGTCCGGGCCGCTGCCGTCCGGGACGCTGCCGTCGGGTGCGGTGTCCTGGAGTCCGTACGCGAGCGTCTGCCCGTCGCTCTGCAGCGCACGGACGACCGGGTCGACGGCCGTCGTCGCGCCGACGACGAGCAGGAGCGCGGCCGCACCGGCCGTCACGGCGACGACCGTACGGGTGCGGTGGCGCAACGGCGAACGCTTCGGTGCTGTGTCCGCCACGGCGAACGGCCGCACGGCGGGCAGCCCCCACGCCGCCGCCTCCCAGGCAGCCACGGCTGCGTCCTCGTCGAGCTCCGGGAACGCCGCCCGCGCCCGCGCCGGGACCTCCGCCCGCCGCCACACCGCCGCATCGTCCCGGATCGAGGCCGCGGTCCGGTCAGCGAGCTCGCCCGCCCGCGCGGAGCACACCACCAGCACCGCGATCCCGGCCACGAGCGGCAGGAGTCCGACCACGGCCAGACCACCGAGCGCCGCGACGACGATGACCGCGGCGAGCGCGAGGAGCGCCACCACGAGGCCGATCCACTGCGCGAGGCGGAGGCGGCGGGCGGCGGCCGGCACGAAGCCCCGGAACGACCGCGGGACCGGGGCCCAGAAGCGCCAGCCCTCGGGTGCGGGCGGGATCCCCGGTGCGGGCGACCACCCCGGTGCGGGCTCGGCGGCCTGGCGCAGTTCCACCCACTCAGCGGAGGGTGTCGGCCACCCGGGAGGCGTCCGGAAGCGGAACGGCGGGGTCGTCTCGTGCTGCACGATCAGACCCTAGCCCGGCGTCCAGCGCGCACACAGGCCCTTCTTCGGGAGGGGCGTAGCGTCTGCTCCATGGCGACACCCGAGGTCCGGAACGACACCGACAAGCAGCAGTACTCCCTCGTCGAGGACGGCGAGGTGATCGGCTTCGCGGCGTACGAGGTCGACGGCGACGAGATCCGCTTCGTCCACACCGAGGTGGACCCCGCGCACCGCGGCGGTGGTCACGCCTCGATCCTCGTCGAGCACGCGCTGGACGACGTCCGCTCGGGGTCCTCGCGCCGGGTCGTCCCGCAGTGCAGCTACGTCGCGGCCTGGATCGAGCGGCACCCGGACTACCAGGAGCTCACGACCCGCTGACGCGGCCCGCGCGTTGCCGGCTCCCGCGAGGACGAATCGTCAGTACGACCGGTCGTGCGTCCCGGCCCGCACTGCGTGCCGACCGGCGCTGCGCACCGCCGGCACCTTGATGAGGACGCTCCCGCTGAGCAGGTCGTGATCGTCGTCCGTCGGCGTCGGTGCCTCCCTCGGGAGGCGCGACTGCCGTTCGTACTCCGCTTGCGTCTCGTGACGGGTCGGCGCGAACACCTCGTCCATCATCGAGACCACACCGCCGGATCCGCCGCTGCGCGTGGCCTTGTTCGACAGGTCGATCCACCCCACGCGATCGGCGATCCACATCACGACGGCCGCGGCGGCCACCGCCCCCAGGAGGATCAACCAGTTCACGCACACGACGCTACGTCGGCGATCGGACGGGGACATCCGCCGCGCGGAGGATTCTCACGATCCACATGGCTCGTTCTTCAGGACGACACCCACACTGGTCCTGCGGCCGCCCGGGACCCCCCTCTCCGGGCGGCCGACCACGTGCGGCAGGAACCCCACAGTGTCCCCGACCGCCCGGGCGGCCGACCACGTGCGGACCGGGCGGCCGGACGCGTTCCAGCGCTGCGTGCCAGGATGGCGACGTGCTCGACGACGCAGACCGGGACCTCATGCGGGCGTTCGCCCGCTACATCGAGAAGGCGAACGAACTCGCCGCCGCCGAACAGCAGGCGGTGACCACACCGATCGGTGAACGGATCGGCGCCCACCTCGGCGTCGACCCGCAGTCGGTCCCCGTGGTCACCGAGGAGTTCCCCGACCACCGCCTCGTCGACGCCGACATCGCCCTCGAGGAGCTCGCCGGCACCGACCCCGACGCCCTCGTCGGCATCGCGGGCGACGACAGCCGGTTCCACAGCTCCGTCAGCGAGTTCATCGCGAACCCCCACATGCGGTGGGCACCCGGCCCCGTGAGCTACGCCACCCGGGCCACCGGTGCCGACACCACCCGTCGGGTCGTGTCGTTCGGCCTCCGGTTCCTCACCTTCGACGGCGCTCCGGTCGCGGTCGTCCAGCGGTCCGCCAAGCCGGAGTACGGCCGTGGCCGCGCCAGCCTCGAGATCCTGTCGCCCGACCAGGACGCCGCCACCGCGTTCCTGCTCCGCCTCCGTGCCCTGATGATCGAGCGGAGCGTCCTGCGCGGGCAGGTCCTCTCGTTCGTGCAGTCCGAGTACGGGTCCGATGCCGGGGCGACGTTCCTCCGCCGGCCCGAGGTCGACGCCGACGACGTCGTCCTCGGCGCAGGCGTGCTCGACGAGGTGGTCGACCACGTCGTGGGGATCGGCGAGCAGCGTGCGGCCCTCCTCGCGGCCGGACAGCACCTCAAGCGCGGTGTGCTCCTCTACGGCCCTCCCGGGACGGGCAAGACGCTCACGATCCGGCACCTCCTCACCCGGACGACCGCGGTCACCGCGATCCTGCTCACCGGCTCGAGCATCGCGGCGATCGGTGCCGCGGCCGAGATCGCCCGGACGTTCCAGCCGTCACTCGTCGTGATGGAGGACATCGACCTCGTCGCGATGGAACGCCACAGCTCCCCGCAGCCGCTGCTGTTCGAGGTGCTCGACGCCCTCGACGGGCTCGACGGCGACGCGGACGTCGCCTTCGTGATGACCACGAACCGGGTGTCCGTGCTCGAACGCGCCCTCGCGGACCGTCCCGGCCGGGTCGACCTCGCCGTGGAGATCCCGCTCCCCGCCCTGCCCGAGCGCGTCCGGCTCTTCCGTCGGTACGCCGGCTCGCTGCCCTTCTCCGAGGCCGCCCTCGCCGAGGCGGCCGAGCGTGCCGAGGGCACGACGGGCTCCTTCGCCAAGGAGCTCATGCGCCGGAGCGTCCTCGGTGCGGCCCTGCGCGGTGCCGAGCCCGCGGACGTCGACCTGCGTGCAGCGCTCGACTCGCTGCTCACCGAGCGGAGCGCCCTGACCCGGAAGCTGCTCGGAACCCGCTCCGCCGACGACACCGACGAGCCCGACGACGACGAGGAGGACGACGCCGAGCACGAGGTCACCTTCAGTGGCTCGTACGTCGCGCCCGTGAACCAGGCCTTCCTCCGCCCGGGCCAGTCGTCGGGAGGCATCGACCTCGTCCTCCGCGCCCCCGCCGACGACGACGACGAGGACGATCAGCCCAGGTCGTAGGTCCGCTGTCCGGCCTCGAACCCCTTCGGCACGACGCCCACGTACCAGTACGTCACCACGTCACCCCGTCGGACCGCCTCCGGCGCATCGCTGAGCGGTCGCGCCCGGAGCGTCAGTCCGCCGGGCTCCGGCACGGTGATCGACATCCGCGTCGTGGCCCCGCACGGAGCGTCCGTCCGCCCGAGCACGTCCGCGACGTCGGCTCCGGCCGTCGCGCGGAAGTACTCGCCGTCGACACCGTTGCACGCGAGCAGCAGGTCCCAGTCGCCGGCCGGGACGTTCTCGAGGGTCACCATGCCCTCGCCGGCGCCCCCGGCCCCACCGCGACCGTGCTCGGGGTCGGTGATCGCCGTCTCCATCAGCGACGTCCACCGCTGCAGCCCGGACTGTGCGTCACTCGAGGCGTTGTCCGGCGCACCGTCCGAGCACCCCGCGAGGGCGGTCGCGACGAGGCCGACTCCGACGAGTACCGACAACGGACGGGGTGATCTGCGCACCTGCCGACCCTAGGGGGTGCCGTGTGCGGCCGACAGCCGCCCGATCAGGGGACGCGCTCGAGCCACTCCCGCGTCGCGAACTTCGACGCCACGAGCTCCTGCGCCCGCAGCCGCTCGTCCGCGGTCACGTGCCCCTCGTGCGCCCCGTACAGCTTCGTGAAGGTCGCGATGAGCCGGTCGATGATCTCCGCACGGGTGAGGCCGGTCTGCGAGCGCAGCGGATCGACGCGCTTCGCAGCCGAGGTCGTCCCCTTGTCGCTCATCTTCTCGCGACCGATGCGGAGCACCTGCACCATCTTCTCGCCGTCCATGTCGTAGCTCATGGTGGCGTGGTGCAGCAGCGATCCGGTGCCGAGCCGCTTCTGTGCTGCGCCGCCGATCTTGCCCTTGGTCGACGAGATGTCGTTGAGCGGCTGGTAGTAGGCCTCGATGCCGAGGGACTTCAGCGCTTCGATCACCCACTCGTCGAGGTAGGCGTACGAGTCGGCGAAGGTCATGCCTTGCACGAGGTCGGTCGGCACGTACAGCGAGTACGAGATGATCGCGCCGGCGTCCATGAACATCGCGCCGCCGCCGGAGATCCGACGGACGACCTCGACGCCGTACTTCGCAGCGCCCTCGGGGTCGACCTCGTTCTTGAGGGACTGGAACGACCCGATGACGACGGCCGGCTGGTCCCACTCCCAGATGCGCAGGGTCGGGCCGCGGCGACCGGCCCCGACCTCTTCCGTGAGGACCTGGTCGAGCGCGAGGTGCTCGTTCGGGCTGATCGGCCCCTCGTGGATGATCTCCCAGTCGTACTCACGCCAGGTCGACGCGCGCGACAGGGCACGGCGGACGGCGACCCCGACGGACTCGGGCGTGAAGCCGAGCAGGACGGCGTCCTCCGGCAGGGCAGCACGGACGGCGGCGGCGATGCCCGCGGCGTCGGTCGTGGCCGGCAGCCCGTCCACGGCGGCGTCGATGAGCGGCAGCGCGTCGTCCGGTTCGAGGAAGAAGTCCCCGGCGAGCCGGAACTGGTCGATCACCCCGTCGACGACCTCGAGGTCGACGACGACCAGCTTGCCTCCCGGGACCTTGTACTCACCGTGCACACCACGAGCCTACGCCGCGTCGGACGGGAGGCGCGGGGCGGCGCCGCCCCGCGCCTCCCGGCCGTCAGCCGGTACCGTCTCAGGACGTGCGCGCGACCGCCCGGTCCAGCCACGCGACCAGGTCCGCGACGACCTCGTCGCGGTTGGTCTCGTTGTAGACCTCGTGCCGCGCCCCCTCGTACACCCGCACGGTGACGTCGGAGAGCCCACCGCGCCGCCGGTACGCCTGCGCGAGGCGCTCGACCGACCGCGGGCCGCCGAGCGAGTCCTCGGACCCGACCTGCAGCAGCATCGGCAGGTCGTGCGCGATGCCCCGACGCGGGACCCCGAGCAGCCGGAGGGCGTCCCGCAGCCCGAAGAGGCCGATGACGTCTGCCTCGACCGCGAGCGGGTCGGCCGCGACGGCCTCGATGACCGCCCGGTCCCGGGTGAGCCACTCGAACTTCGTCGGCCCCGAGCCCGCGTGTCGGGCGTTCAGGTCGCCGCTGTTCATCCACCCCGGCAACCGGTACGCGCTCGCGGAGAGGACGACCCCGTCGTAGGAGCCGGACGACGTGTTCACGATCCGCTGGGCCATGAGCGAGCCCCACGAGTGGCCGAGCAGCACGAGCGGGACGCCGGGGGTGTCCTCGCGCGCGACGGCACTCATCTGCTCGACGGCCGCGATCGCGGCCCGCAGGCCGCCGGGGCCGAGCCGTCCGAGCTTGGCGTGGTCGCCGTCCCACTGCGCGAGGCCGGTCCGACCGTGCCCGCGGTGGTCGTTCGCGTGCACGGTCCAGCCCGCGCGGACGAGGTCCTGCGCGAGCGGCTCGTACCGGAGTCCGTGCTCGCCGACCCCGTGCGCGATCTGCACGATGCCCTTCGGACGCGCCGCACGCCAGGTCGAGTAGACGATCTCGACGCCGTGCGCGTCGGTGAACGAGGCGTCGCCTCGCGCTGCGGAGAAGGTGGGCACGTGAGCATCCTCGCAGACGGGTCGGACGCAGCCAGGTGGCCGCCGGTGTTCACCCGGCGTTCACGCAGCGGGTTCGGAGCAGGCCTAGCGTCTCGCGCATGGACGTCCTCGTCACCGTCGTGCTGGTGATCGTGGTGGCCCTCGTGTTCGACTTCACGAACGGCTTCCACGACACCGCGAACGCCATGGCCACCTCGGTCGCCACGGGTGCCCTCAAGCCCCGCACCGCCGTGCTCATCTCCGCCGTCCTCAACGTGGTCGGCGCGTTCCTGTCCACCGAGGTCGCGAAGACCGTCTCGCAGGGCATCATCCGCGAGGGGCAGGACGGCATCCACATCTCGCCGACCATGATCTTCGCGGGACTCGTCGGCGCCGTCCTCTGGAACCTCGCCACGTGGTACTTCGGCCTCCCGTCGTCCTCGACGCACGCGCTCTTCGGCGGGCTCATCGGCGCGTCGATCATCGGCGCGGGCCTGGACTCGGTCGACTGGGCGACGGTCGTCTCGAAGGTCGTCCTGCCGGCCCTGCTCTCCCCCGTCATCGCGGGCGTCATCGCCCTCGTCGCGACGTACATCGCCTACACGCTGACGAAGAACGCGACCACCCACGGTGCGGCGACGGGCTTCCGGCACGGCCAGACGATCTCGGCGTCGCTCGTGTCGCTCGCCCACGGGACGAACGACGCGCAGAAGACGATGGGCGTCATCACGCTCACCCTCATCGCCGCGAACTACCAGTCCGCCGGTACCGGCCCGGCGCTGTGGGTGATCCTGGCGTGCGGCCTCGCGATCGGCCTCGGCACCTACATGGGCGGCTGGCGGATCATGCAGACCGTCGGCAAGAAGATCTCCGACGTGCAGTCCCCGCAGGGATTCGCGGCGGAGACCAGCTCGGCGGCGACGATCCTCGTGTCCTCGCACCTCGGCTTCGCGCTCTCGACCACCCACGTCACGAGCGGCTCGGTGATCGGCTCCGGCCTCGGCAAGAAGCTCGCCGACGTGCACTGGTCGGTCGTCGGTCGCATCGTCGTCGCGTGGGTGATCACGCTGCCCGCGGCCGCGGTCGTCGGCGCCCTCGCCACCTGGGTCGCCTCGACGTCGACCATCGGGCTCGTCCTGGTCGCGGTGCTCGCCCTGGCCGCAGGCCTCACGTTCTACGCCCTCGCCAAGCGACGCCCGGTCTCGCACGAGGACATCACCGCGGACGAGGCCGAGCGCGAGCCCGTCGCGGCCCGGAACTGAAGGGGACGACGATGGACATCGACTTCACCAGCATCGGCACCGTCGCGGGGGTCGGCTTCGTGGCCGCGGTCGGCGTGGTGCTCCTCTACACGCTCGGGCTGCGGCTGCTCGGCACCGGCCAACCGGTCGACGCCGGGGGCGAGCACACCCAGTACGCGCAGGAGACCCCGAGGTCCGGCCACACGCCCCCGCTCGCGCTGGCGGGTGCCGGGCTGTGCTTCGCGGTCTGCATCGCTGCCGTGCTCTTCGGCATCTGGATGACGATCCCGCAGTTCCACTGAGCGGCGCGCGGGCGCGCGGGCGCGCGCTTGGTGAGCAGAAGTGGTCGGGTCCGCACGCCGGACCCGACCATTTCTGCTCACCATGCGCGACGGGAGGCGCGGCTCGCGTGGGCAGACTCGCTCACGCCCGCCGCGCCTCCCGTCCGACGGCCCGGGGCGCGCGAACGCCCGCGCACCCCGCAGGCGCGCGCTCGGTGAGCAGAAATGGTCGGGTCCGCACGCTGGACCCGACCGTTTCTGCTCACCATGCGTGACGGGAGGCGCGGCTCGCGTGGGCAGACCCGCTCACGCCCGTCGCGCCTCCCGTCCGACGGCGCGGGGCGCGCGAACGCCCGCGCACCCCGCAGGCGCGCCCAGGCGCGCACTCGGTGAGCAGAAATGGTCGGGTCCGCACGCCGGACCCGACCATTTCTGCTCACCATGCGGCGCCGGCGCCGGCGCCGGCGCCCGCGCCCGCGCGGCGCGCGCGGACGCAGCGCCTCAGTGGGCGCTGTAGCCGCCGTCGACCAGGTGGTAGCTGCCGCTGATGAAGGACGCCTTGTCGCTGAGCAGGAACAGCACCAGGGCCGCGACCTCGGCATCGGTGCCGAGTCGCTGCGCCGCGTGCTCGGCCTCGAGCGCGGTGAGCGCCTCGGGCGAGAGCGACGCGCGCACGAGCGGCGTGTCGATGAAGCCCGGGCCGACCGCGTTCGTCCGGACGCCCTGCGCCGTGTACTCGAGGGCGGCGACCTTCGTCAGGCCGACCAGCGCGTGCTTCGACGCCACGTAGGCGGCGTTCTGCGCGATGCCGACCGAGCCGAGCACCGACGACATGTTCACGATCGCGCCACCGCCGGCGGCGACCATCGCGGGGATCTCGTAGCGGAGGCCGTAGAACACCCCGTCGAGGTCCACCGCACGCACGCGGTCCCACGCGGCGACGTCGTACTCGCCGATGGACTGCGGTGCGGCGCCGATGCCGGCGTTGTTCACGGCGAGGTGCAGGGCTCCGTACGTGTCCACGGCGAACTGCACCATGCGCTCGTTGTCGGCGGCGACGGCCGAGTTGGCCTCGAACGCACTCGCGGTCCCGCCGGCTTCCTCGATCGACGTCACGACCCGCTGTGCGGAGTCGAGCTTGATGTCGGTGACGACGACCGTCGCGCCCGCAGCGGCGAGCTCCTTCGCGACGGCCTCGCCGATGCCGCTGCCGCCACCGGTGACGATGGCGACCTTGCCCTCGAACTCGGACATGATTCCTTCTCTCTGGACAACACCTGTTGTTCAACAGCACGATACACCCGAAAACCAGTTCGTTCGCTGAACTAATTTGCTAGGCTAACGACCTGTGACCGACGCCACCGACCTCCGCATCGCGGTGAACCGCCTCTCCCGCACGCTCCGTGCGCAGAAGGCCGACACCACCGTCAGCGATGCCCAGTTCTCCGCGCTCGCCCGACTGCACCGCGACGGCCCGATGACCCTCGCCGAACTCAGCCGGCAGGACGGTGTCACCCCACCGTCGATGACGAAGACGATCGCCGTCCTCGTCGAGCGCCGCCTCGTCTCGAAGGGCGACCACGGCGACGACCGCCGCAAGGTCCTGCTCGGGGCGACCGGCGCCGGTGCCGCGTTCGTCGAGGAGACCCGTCGTCGTCGGGACGGCTGGCTCACCCCGCGGCTCGCCGAGCTCACCGACGCAGAACGGCGGACCCTCGCGGACGCCACCGAGATCATGAGGAGGCTGGCCCAGCAGTGACCGCCATGTTCCGCTCCCTGTCCGGCCGCAACTACCGCATCTGGTTCGCCGGCGCCCTGGTGTCCAACGTCGGCACCTGGATGCAGCGCACCGCCCAGGACTGGATCGTCCTGACGAAGCTGTCCGACAACGACGCCATCGCGGTCGGCATCACGATGGCCCTGCAGTTCGGTCCGCAGCTGCTCCTCCTGCCCCTGACCGGGCTCGCCGCCGACCGGTTCGACCGGCGCAAGATGCTCATGCTGACGCAGGGGCTGATGGGCGCCCTCGGCCTGGGGCTCGGCATCATGGTGCTGACCGACACCGCCACGATCTGGTCGCTCTACGGGTTCGCCCTCGCGCTCGGCATCGTCGCCGCGTTCGACACCCCGATCCGCCAGGCCTTCGTGTCCGACGTCGTGCAGGGCGAGAACGTCGCCAACGCCGTGGCGCTCAACTCGGCCTCCTTCAACGCCGCCCGGCTCATCGGCCCCGCGGTCGCCGGCGTGCTCATCGCGGCGATCGGCTCCGGCTGGGTGTTCGTCATCAACGCCGCGTCGTTCCTGGCCGTGCTCATCGCGCTCCGCTTCGTCGACCCCGCACAGCTCGCCGAACGGATCCGGCCGAAGCGCGGCAAGGGGCAGATCCTCGCGGGCTTCCAGTACGTGCGGACGCGGCCGGACATCATCGTCGTGCTCTGCATGATCTTCGTCGTCGGGACCTTCGGCGTGAACTTCCCGATCTTCACCTCGACCATGGCCCGCGTCGAGTTCCACAAGGGGGCGGGCGAGTTCGGCCTGCTCAACTCGGTCATGGCGATCGGCTCGGTCGCCGGCGCCTTGCTGTCCGCACGCCGCGACCGCCCGCGGATGCGCACGCTCGTCGTCGCCTCCGCCGGGTTCGGCCTGGCATGCGTCGCGGCCGCCGTCGCCCCGACGTACTGGTCGTTCGCGATCGTCCTGGTGTTCGTCGGGCTCGCGTCGCTGACGTTCATGACGACCGCGAACGCCCTCGTCCAGACCACCACGAAGCCCGCGATGCGCGGACGGGTGATGGCCCTCTACATGGCGATCTTCGCGGGCGGCACCCCCATCGGCGCCCCGATCGTCGGTGCCGTCGCCGACGCGTGGGGTCCGCGCTGGGCCATCGCCGTCGGCGCGGCATCGGGGTTCGTGGCCCTGGCGATCGCGCTCGTGTGGCTCATCCGGTACGAGCGCTTCCGGGTGCGGTACGACGCGGAAACCCGGCTGCACCTGGCGATCACGCACGCGGTGCCGGTCGTGGGGACCCGCGCGTCGCGCGCGGCGCTGCGGCAGGACCTGGAGCGCGACGAGGCGGTCGCGGACCGGTCCAGCGCGGTCTGACGTGACCGCCTGACGGACGGGAGGCGCGGGTCTGCCCCGCACCGCGCCTCCCGTCCGTCGTCACATCGGTCCAGGGCGCAGTCGGGCACGCGAGTTCGGGCGCAGCTCAGCGGGCGCGTTCACCGCGGCTCAGCGCGCGGGTTCGGGCGCGGCGAAGACGCGTTCGTCGAGGGCCTGCACCACCAGGTCCGCCGCCGCCGCGAGCCGCTCCCCCGCGGCGCGGGCTGCCAGCACCGCGCCGTCGTCGGACACCGACTCGAGGCCCGCCCGGGTGTCCGCGAACGCACGCACCTCGTCGGCGATGCACGACGGCGCCACGTCGGCGAGGCACTCGTCCGCCCGCCGCGCGAGGAACCGCAGCGACCGCGGACTGTGCTCGTCCAGGAGCAGGAACGCCGCGGCGTCCTCCGGCCCGGGCGTGTGGTGATCGCGGCCGCGCTGGAACGCCTCGCCGGCGCCGCACGCCCGGAGCGCCGTCGTCCACGACGCACCCGACTCCGGGTCGAGCAGCCCCGACGCGAGCAGTCGCGCCGTGGCCGAACACCGCTGCAGCGCACGGCCGAGCGTGAAGAACTCCCAGACCTCGTCGTGGCTCGCATCAGCCTCGACGACCCCGATCGCCAGGGCACTGCGCTCCCGCACCCACGCCAGGAACTCGTGGGCACGATCGGGTGCGACCTTGCGGGGCATCCGCGACCGGGTGACGTTGAGGCAGTCCCACAGTTCGGTGGAGACGACCTCACGGGCACGCCGGGCGTTGTCCCGCGCGACCGCGACGGCCGACGCGATGGACGCCGGTTCGTGCCGGTCGAGGGCGAGGGAGTCGATCGTCGAGGCCCGGTCCGGGTCGTTCGCCGGTCCCGCGGCCCCCACGACCGCCCGGAGCTCGGCGGCGACCGCCCGGTCGTGCTCGACCCCGGCGGGCTCACCGCGGGCGACGTACACGTCGAGCATGCGCGCGACGACCTCGGCCCGTTCCACGGCGCTCCCGACGTGGAACACGCTCCCCGCGAGTCGGCTCAGCACGTCGGCTCCTGCATGCCGTGAACCTACTGACCGGGGATTGCGAGGGTGTTTCGTCGCCGCGTCACGGGTGTTGCGGCTCGGCGCGGACCCCGCTGGTGCGCCCGTGTGCCGGGTCCGATCCTGGACGTCCGGCGTGCGTCCCCGGTCCACTCTCCGCGCTCGCTAGACAATCTAACTAGAGCGTCTAGCATTGTGACCATGAGTACCGAGGTGACGACGAGCGCCGCGGGGTTCTGGTACGGCGAGGATTCCCGGGTCGACGCGGTGGACGTGCTGAACGCACTCCGCAGGTACCGGAGCGCCGAGAGCGCGGCACAGCGACGCGCGCGTGAGGCACTGGGCATCGGCGAGAACGCCCTGCTCGCCCTCCGCGCACTCCTCGACGCGGAAGAGGCCGGCCGCACGGTCAACGCGAAGGACCTCGCCGAACACCTCGACATCACCCCGGCGTCGACGTCGGCGCTCGTCGACCGGCTCGTGCGGAGCGGGCACGTCGAACGCCACCCGGACCCGAACGACCGTCGCGGCGTCATCCTGACCGCGTCCGGTGGCTCGATGCGCCAGGTGCTCCGGGTGATCGACCAGCTCGACTCCCGCGCGGTCGAGGCGACCGAGCACCTGTCGACCGACGACATGGCCGTCATCGTGTCGTTCCTCGACGAGATGGTCCGCGTCGTGGACGGCGTCGACGTCGCCGGTCGTGGGCACCGCGTCAGCCGGTCCGCGTAGCCTGCTGGCATGGCAGACTCGGGCACCGACGGCACCGACGGCACCGCGACGCCCGCGCCGCACGATCCCGAGGACGACATGCCCCTGGCGGAGCTCGACGCCCGGGCCCGCGCGGACGCCGCACTCCGTCGGATCCAGGCCGGGGCCGATCCCGCGCGCGAGGCGTTCGACCTCGCCAACACGATGAACGACGAGACCGTGGGTCGCCTGACGAGCGCGCTCCGACGGTTCCTCGGACGGGACGGGCGCCGCACGGCCCGGCGTGACGACCTGCGCTAGAACGCCGTGCCGACGGCAGCGATGTCGTCGCCGCCGTGTCCCGCAGCGCTGGCGTCGGCGTAGACCCGGCCCAGTGCGTCGAGCAGGACCGTCGACACCCCCGTGCTGCGCGCGGCGTCGGTGATGAGGCCGATGTCCTTCCGGAGACCGTCGAGCGCGAACTGCGCCGGGAACGATCCCTCGATGATCGACTTGCCCTTGGCGTGCGCGTAGGCCGAGTCGCTGGCGCTGCCGTCGATCGCCTCGAGGAAGAGCGCCGGGTCCAGCCCGAGCGACTTCGCGACCGCGAGCGACTGCCCGGTCGCGGCCGTGATCGACGCGATCCAGGCGTTCGCCGCGAGCTTGAGCGCGGTCCCGGCACCGACCTGGTCCCCCGCACGCACGGTCTTCGCGCCGATCGCGTCGAGCACCGGGTCGATGCGGTCGAGCACGTCCGCAGGGCCGGCGGCGAGCATCGTCAGGGTGCCCTGCTCAGCGGGTGCCTTCGTGCCGAGCATCATCGCCTCGACGAGGGTTATCCCGTACTTCGCGGCGAGCTGCACGACGGTCTCGGTGCCGGCGACGCCGATCGTGGAGCACTGCACCCACACGGCGTCGGTCGGGGCGTCGCCCGCGGAGGCCTCGAGGACGTCCACCACCGCGTCCGTGTCGAAGAGCGTGAGCAGCACGACCTCGGCATCGGCCACCGCTGCACCGGGGTCGTCCGCCACGGTCGCACCCTGCTCACCCAGCGGAGCGGCCTTGTCGGCGCTCCGGTTCCACACGGTCACCGTGTGGCCCTCGCGGAGCAGCGACCCAGCCACTCCGGCACCCATCGCCCCGGTCCCCAGTACCGTCACCCGCACGCGCGTCTCCGTCCCTGCGCCGCACCGTGCGGTCGCCCGTTCGACGGTACGCGCCGTCGATCAGAGCAGTCCGCGGTCCCGGAGCCACACCGCCGGATCGACCGCCACCCCACCGTGGAGGACCTCGAAGTGCAGGTGCGACCCGGTCGAGACGCCGGTGTTCCCCACGGCGCCGATGCGCTGCCCCGCCGTCACGGTCTGCCCCACCCGGACACCGATCTGGGAGAGGTGCCCGTACCGGGTCTGGGAGCCGTCGGCGTGCTGCAGCAGGACCTGGTTCCCGTACCCGCCGACGACCCCGGCGGACACCACGCGTCCGGACATCGCCGCGACGACGGCCGTCCCCTCACGCGCGGCGAAGTCGAGCCCCTGGTGGTTCGTCGAACACGCACCGCAGCCGCTGACCCACCGGGAGCCGAAGCCGCCCGCTGCCGGAGTCGTCCCCGCGACGGGCCTCGCCGCCGAGGCGCCGGGAGCTGGCTCGGACGACGGGGCCGCTGCCGCGCGACGCTCGGGTGCCCGGCCGATCGCGAAGCCGTCCCGCTCGGCGCGGGCGGTCGACGTCGCCGAGGTCGTGTACTCCTGCACGTCGAGCGCCGGGAGCACCGACGTGGCGCTCGCTGCCGTCGCCGTCTGCGGTGTGGCGACGGTGACGAACAGGCACGCGGCGACGGCGGTCGCGGTGAGCGGGACGGCCCGTGCGGACGCGAAGGCCGAGCCGATCGAACGGAGCGGCAGCGTGATCGCCTGGGTGACGGCATGCCCGAGGGCAGTGGGCCGGATCGCGGGCGTCTCGGTGCGCAGCGTCCGTCGCGACGGCAGGGGCTGGGGGTTCCCTGCGCTGGTGGAGACCGGGGCGGCGGGAGGGGACACCGCCGCCCCGGTGGTCGAGTGGGTGACGGCTCCGGTCGTCACGGTCGGGGACACGACCGGGACGGCCGGCAGGGCCGACGCAGCCCGGCGGGCCCTCGGTCTGGCTGCCGGCGGGGTCGACGGCTCGGACGCCGGGGGAGTCGGCGCGGGCGACGCCGCGGGGAGATCGGGATGCCGGAGGCTGGCGGTGCCCGGAACGTCGGTGCCCGGCGTCTCGATGCTCGGAGCGGCGTCGCGCAGCGGCGTGGCGCCGGTGCCGGTGCCGGGCGCGGTGGTCGGGTCCGCCGCCGCACGCTCTGCGGCACGGCGAGCACGACGGGTGGGGAGCGGCTCGACCCCGGCCGGGGCGTTCGCCGCGTGGCGAGCGGCGCCCCGCGGGCGCATCGGCAGGCGGTCCGTCGTCGTGGACATCGGCTTCGTCGAGGGCCGGCTCAGGCGCGGACGACGCCGTCGCGGGCGATGCGGTCGAGCTCGGTCACGACGGCGTCCACCACGGCGCGGGTGATCGCGTCGGCGACGGCCTCGACCAGGACGAGCTGCTCCGGAGCCACCGCGTGGGCGGTCGTCGCGGCGACCACGCGCGTCGGGATGGCCTCGATCGCGGCGACGAGCGACGCCGGGACGAACACGGGGCCCTGCGGCTCGACCGGGGCGGTCATCGGCGAGGTCGGCGCGGGGGCGAACGTGGCCCGGGAGATGGTCGGCGCACTCGGAGCTGCCGGTGCCGCCGGAGCGGGGGTCGGCCGTTCGGCACGGCGGGCGATGGAGTCGAAGAGCGGCGTGGAGGACATGCTGCTTGCCTTCCGATCAGGTGGTCGGGCGTCCCGTTCTCGGGCGGGACGCGGTCGGAGTGTGCCCCTGGGCACAACTCCATTCAACCACCAGTATTTCAGATGTGCAATAGCATGTTTCGTGTATGCGCTCGTCAGTCGGGCTCGACCGCGGCCGTCGGGTCGTCGCGTCTGAGGACCTGCCGCACCCGTTCGACGATCGTCGCCGGCGGGTTGTTGTAGGCGTTCGCGGGCTCCTGTCCGCTGAGCTCCTGGATCGCCGCCATCACGGCGTCCGTCGCGTGACGACGAGCCCGGCCGGACGAGGCCTCTCCGAAGCCGGAGAGGTCGAGCGGCGTACCGAACTCGACCGTGACCTTCGCGAGCTTCGGGACGCGCGAACCCACCGGCTGGACGTCCTGGGTGCCGGTGAGGGCGACGGGCACCACGGGTGCACCACTCGTCAGGGCCAGCCAGGCCACTCCGGTGCGGCCCCGGTAGAGCCGGCCGTCGAGGGACCGGGTGCCCTCGGGGTAGATCGCGAACGCATCGCCGGCCCGGAGCCGCTCGAGCCCGAGGTCGAGGGCCTCTTGCGCCGCCGAACCCGCACCCCGCTCGACACCGATCGCGCCGATGCCCTCGAAGAAGCCCCGCGTCACCGAGCCCCGGAAGCCCTTGCCCGTGAAGTACTCCTTCTTCGCGAGGAAGAACACCTTCCGCGGGGCGAGGAGGCCGATCGTCGGGGAGTCGATGAACGAGCGGTGGTTGCTCGCGAGGATCACCGGGCCACGCTTCGGGATGTTCTTCCGACCGATGATCCGCGGCCGCCAGATCATGCGAGCGAGCGGCGCCACGAAGGCACGGCTCAGCGTGGTGTACTTCGACGATCCGGACACACGGGCCTCCTCGTGACGGGAGTCTCCGAGTGTAGTGATCACGACCCCGATCGCATGCCCGCCACGGAATGTGTCGCGATCACTCGGCCGCGGCGACGACGTCGAGCACCGCACGGCCGTAGCGCTCGAGCTTCGCCCCGCCGACGCCGGAGATCTCGGCGAGCTGGTCTTCGTCCGACGGCTTCACCGCCGCGATGCCCCGCAGCGTCGCGTCGTTGAAGACCACGTACGCCGGGACGCCCTGTTCGCGGGCCTGGGCCGCACGCCAGGCGCGCAGGGCCTCGAACAACCCGAGGGCTTCCTGGGGCATGTCGGTCACGACGGTCCGACGGTTGCGGGAGTCCCGGGGTGCCTTCACCGGGTCGCGCCGCATCCGGACCTGCACGCGGCCGCCGAGGATGTCGGCGCTCGTCGGGCTCAGGACGACCGTGCCGAACCCGTCGCCGGACACCGCCGCGTAGCCCTGCGCGAGGAGCTGTCGGGCGACGGTGCGCCACTCCGCCTCGCCCAGGTCGCTGCCGATGCCGAACGTGGCGAGGGACTCGTGCCGGAGCTCCTGCACGCGGGGCGACTGCTTGCCGACGAGGATGTCCACGAGGTGCGAGACGCCGTAGCGCTGCCCGCGTTCACGGTCGAGCCGGACCACGGTGGAGAGGAACTTCTGCGCCGGGACCGTGCCGTCCCACGACTCGGGCGGGGCGATGCACGTGTCGCAGTTGCCGCACGCCGTGCTCTCCTGCCCGAAGTACGCGAGCAGTCGGACGCGCCGGCACTCGATGGTCTCGCACAGGGCGAGCATCGCGTCGAGGTGCGCGCTGAGCTGCCGACGGTGCGCGGCGTCGCCCTCGGACTGGTCGATCATCCGGCGCTGCTGCACGACGTCGTTCAGGCCGTACGCCAGCCAGGCGGTCGATGGGAGCCCGTCGCGCCCGGCACGACCGGTCTCCTGGTAGTAGCCCTCGACCGACTTCGGCAGGTCGAGGTGCGCCACGAACCGGACGTCCGGCTTGTCGATCCCCATGCCGAACGCGATGGTGGCGACCATGACGACGCCGTCCTCGCGCAGGAACGCGGACTGGTTCCGTTCCCGCACCTTGGCGTCGAGACCGGCGTGGTAGGGCAGCGCCGGGATCCCCTGCTCGGACAGCGCGGCCGCGGTGCGCTCGACCGAGTTGCGGGAGAGGCAGTACACGATGCCCGCGTCGCCGCTGTGCTCGGTGCGGATGAAGGTGAGGAGCTGCTGCAGCGCCCCGGTCTTCGGTTCGATGCGGTACTGGATGTTCGGCCGGTCGAAGTCGGCGACGAAGTGCGCGGCGTCGTCGAGGCCGAGGCGGGCGGAGATCTCGCGGTGGGTCTGCGGCGTCGCGGTGGCGGTCAGGGCGATGCGCGGCACGGTCGGCCAGCGCTCGTGCAGGACGCTGAGCTCGAGGTAGTCCGGCCGGAAGTCGTGGCCCCACTGGGCGACGCAGTGCGCTTCGTCGATGGCGAACAGGGCGATCCGCGCGCGGTCGAGCAGTGCGCGCGTGGACTCGAGCCGGAGCCGCTCGGGCGCGAGGTAGAGCATGTCGACCTCGCCCGAGACCACGGCGCGTTCGACCCGGGCACGTTCGTCCGGCCCCTGCGTGGAGTTGAGGAACGCAGCCTTGACGCCGTTCGCCGCGAGGGCGTCGACCTGGTCCTGCATGAGCGCGATGAGCGGCGACACGACCACGCCGACGCCGTCCCGCACGAGCGCCGGCACCTGGTAGCAGAGCGACTTGCCACCGCCGGTCGGCATGAGGACGAGCGCGTCGCCCCCGGTGACGATCTGGTCGATGATCGAGGCCTGTTCGCCCCGGAAGTCGTCGTAGCCCCACACGCGGTGCAGGACGTCGAGCGCGGCGGCTCGGGAAGCAGACACGGCGGCGGGCGCGGGCGTGGTGCTCATGCCACGAGCCTACGGCCGACCGACGACACCCACGGCGTTGTCCACAGGTGCTGCGTCCGCCCCGTCGGCCGAGCCGGCCGTCTCGTCGAGGCGGGCTGGGGCGCTCGCCCAGCCCGTGCCTCCTGGACTGAACCAGCGCCCGCCACCCGCCCAGACCGGTGCCGGACCTCGGAACCGCGGTGCGGCCGCGCCCGCGAACCGGCGGTCGAGGCGGCGCCACCGGGCGAGCACCTCGACCATGCCCCAGTAGAGCAGCGAGGTACCGAGGGTGACGAGCCAGCCGCCGATGGTCCCGTTGGCGTCCTGCGACGAGAGGTCGATCCGCGACCACCCCGGCGCCTGCAGCACGAAGATCATGATGTTGTTGAAGGCGTGCTGCAGCACCGTCGCCTCGAGGCCGCCGGTCCGCAGCACGATGATCGCGGCGATGAGGCCGAACGACCCGACGTCGAGGATGCCCCAGACGTTGTAGCCGTTCGGGATGTGCAGCAGGGCGAACACGACGGTCGACACCGCGACGGCGAGGACCGTGCCCACGATGCGGACCGGGATCCACGAGCCGATGGTCTGCATGAGGAAGCCGCGGAAGATGTACTCCTCCGCCGCGCCCTGGAACGGCACGAGCACGATGACGAGCACGAGCGTCGTGGTGAGCGTGCCGAGGGACACCGTCGATTGGCCGATCGCGGCGTGGTTCCAGGCGAAGCCACCGTCCGTCGTGATCATCCCGCCGTCCCAGAAGAGCCCGGTCTGCACGACGAACATGATCGCCGCGATGACGAGCGTCGGGATGAGACACCAGGCCGTCCAGCCCCAGCGCACCCGGAACCGCGTGGACGACAGGATCCCGGCGGGACCGACGCGCGCGATCTTCACCGCGAGCAGGATGCCCGGCAACAGGACCACGAGGGACACGAGCGAGAGCGACAGCACCACCGGGTCGGTTGGGTCGAGCGCCCCGCTCGCGAGGTCGTTCTGCAGGTCGATGAGCGCCTGCGGCCCCTGGGTCGCACCGATCGGCACGAAGTACGCGACGGCGATGATCACCTGCGAGACGAAGTACCAGCCGGCGAGGAACGCCAGCGCCACGAGCGGGCGCCACCACCTCCAGCGTGCGTCGACGCGGGGCAGGCGGTGGTAGGGAACGCTCACGCCACGCAGGCTACCGGGCCGGGCAGGATGGGAGCCGTGCTCACCGTCGTCCTCGGCCTGTCCGGCGCGCTCGTCTACGGGTTCGCCGACTTCCTCGGCGGCCTCGCGTCACGTCGTGTCCGTGCGGTGACCGTCGCCGCCGTCGCCGCGACGGTCGGGATCGTGCCCCTGCTGGTCGGGCTCGTGGTGGTCGGGGGTGCGTTCGGTGCGGAGTCCGTCCTGTGGGGCGCGATCGCCGGGGTGTCCGGAGGCGTCGGCGTCCTCCTCCTCTACCGCGCGCTGGCGATCGGCCCGATGAGCGTGCTCTCGCCGCTGACCACCGTCTTCGCCGCCGTCGTGCCCGTCCTGGTGGCGGTGCTGCGCGGGACGGCGTTGTCGGGTCTCGCGGTGGTCGCGCTGGTGGTGGCGGTCCTCGCGGTGGTCCTGGTGGCATCGGTGCGGGACACGTCGGGTGCGCGGGTGACCGCGGTGGGGCTCGTGACGGCGGCGGTCGCGGGGTGCGGCTTCGGCGGGATCGTGCTCGCGTACGACATGACGCCGTCGGACGCGGGGGTGGCGCCGTTGGTCGTGTCGCGGGTGCTGCAGGCGGTGCTGCTCGGGACGGCGGCGGTCGTGGTGACGCGGCGGGCGGCGGTCACGGGGCGGGGCCCTGGAGGCGCGGCAGACCCCGCGAGGTCGGCCGACGCTCCGAGGTCTGCCGCGCCTCCCGGCATCCGTGGTGGCGGACGCTGGCCGGCTCGCCTGGTGTGGACGGTGGTCGCCTGCGGCGTCCTCGACGCCGCGGCGAACGTCTTCATCCAGGCGGGGCTGCACTCGAGTGCGGACCCGGCGACCCTGCCCGTGGTGAGCGTGCTCAACGCGCTGTACCCGATCGGGACGGTCGTGCTCGCCGGGATCGTGCTCCGGGAGCGGCTGACGCCCGTGCAGTGGGCCGGGATCGTCCTGGCGTTCGGCGCCGCGGTGGGGCTGGCGCTCGCGTAGGGGGTCGCTGCGCCGCATCGGGCGAGTCTCGCCTGGGCGGACAGTTTCGTGCTCGCAGGGCTGCGAAACTGTCCGCGGAGCCGAGACTCGGGGCGGCCGGAGCGGGCGTCAGGCGTCGGGGATGAGCCGCTTGCCGAGCGAGACCGTGCGGTCGTCGGTGTAGCCGAGTGCCTCGTAGTAGCCGATGACCTGCTCGTTGCCGGCCCGGACCTGCAGGTTGAGCTTCGGGCAGCCGAGGTCCGTCAGCAGTCGCTCGAACTCCGCCATGAACGCGCGCCCGAGCCCTGAGCCCTGCAGGTCCGGCTGCACCGCCAGGTAGTTCACCCAGCCGCGGTGCCCGTCGAACCCGGCCATGCCCGCTCCGACGACCGGGTGGGCGGGGTCCTCGGCGTCCTCGGCGACCAGGAACAGCTCGGGCTGCACGGTCAGCTTGCGGGCGATGTCGCGGCGGGGGTCGTTCCACGGACGGACGAGACCGCAGGCCTGCCACAGGGCGACGACGGCTTCGGTGTCGGCCGGGTCGAACCGGCGGAGGACGTGCTGCATCACTTCACCGTAACGGTGCTGTGGACAACCTCGTCACGGGGTCGTCGTCGTGATCTGATAGACCTGTCCGACCACCCCATCCGGATCAGGAGCCCCGTGACCGCACACGAGACACTCCCGTCGCGCCGAGACCGCCGCGACGGCGCGGCCGGTGCTGCACGACGGGCACCGCGTCGCCGCCAGACCGTGGGTGGCGCCATCGTCTCGCTCATCGCCGAGCTGCTCATCATCGCGGGCGCCGGCACCGGGCTGTACGTGGTGTGGACGGCGTGGTGGACGGACGTCGTCGCGGTCAACGAGCAGACGAAGCTCGTCGACGGCCTCGGGCAGAAGGACGTCTCGGGGACCGGCACCGAGCACCGCGGGCCCGCTCCCGTGCTCGCCGAGCCGCCGAACGTCACCGATGTCTTCGGCACGATGCAGATCCCCCGGTTCGGCAAGGACTACGAGCGCCCGATCGGCGAGGGCACCGACCGTGAGAAGGTCCTCAACACGATCGGCCTCGGCCACTACCAGGACACCGCGATGCCGGGCGCCGAGGGCAACTTCGCCGTCGCCGGGCACCGGGTGACCTACGGCAAGCCGCTCAACCAGATCGCCGAGCTCAAGACCGGCGACGACGTCGTGGTGCGGGTGACCGACGCGAAGACGAAGTTCGACGTCTGGTACGTGTACAAGGTCACCGACTCGCAGATCGTCACGCCCGACCACGTCGAGACCATCGCCCCGGTGCCGAACAAGCCCGGGGTCGAGCCGACGGCCGACGACCGCTGGCTGACCCTGACCGCCTGCCACCCGATGTGGTCGGCGAAGGAGCGGTACGTCACGCACGCCAAGCTCGACTACTGGATGCCCGCGTCGGAGGGCACCCCGAAGGAACTCTCGGAGACGTCGACGTGATCTTCCCGTTCGTCTGGCGCATCCTGCCCGGCCCCGCGGCGCTCAAGGTGATCGAGTTGCTCGTGCTCCTCGCGGCGATCGTGTGGGTCCTGTTCACGTTCGTGTTCCCGTGGGTCGCTGCGGACATCCTGCCGCCGCCGGACGGCACGGTGGACGTCTCGCCGTCGCCCTGACGCGCGGGGTTGCGCAGCGTCCTGGATCCGCACCGTGCGAGGTTTCGCTGACGGTGGGACGTCGGGGGCCTTGCACCGAGCGCGGGACCCCGCACGGTGGCGCGGCGGGGGC
>NZ_JABXGF010000041.1:0-31438 GCF_025407985.1 Curtobacterium sp. C2H10
ACCAAAAGCACGCGGAGCCGCGCGGATGCGTGGTTCCGGGCGACTTTGGTTGTGCGGTGCGGCAGCGCGCCCGCCGCGGCGCGGCAGCGCGCGACGGCAGCGCGCGCCCGCGCGCCGCGTCAGTACCGGTAGTGCTCGGGCTTGTAGGGGCCCTCGACCGGGACACCGATGTACGCCGCCTGCTCCGGCCGGAGCTCGGTCAGCGCGACCCCGAGCGCGTCGAGGTGCAGCCGCGCCACCTTCTCGTCGAGGTGCTTCGGCAGCACGTACACCCCCGTCGGGTACTCGGCGCGGCGGGTGTGCAGCTCGATCTGGGCGAGCACCTGGTTCGTGAAGGAGTTGCTCATCACGAAGGACGGGTGCCCCGTGGCGTTGCCGAGGTTCATGAGCCGCCCCTCGGAGAGCACGAGGATCGACCGGCCGGTCGGCAGACGCCACTCGTGCACCTGCGGCTTGATCTCGACCTTCTCGACACCCGGCAGGGACTCGAGGCCCGCCATGTCGATCTCGTTGTCGAAGTGCCCCACGTTCGCGACGATCGCGAGGTGCTTCAGCGCCAGCATCTCGTCGACACCGACGACGCCGAGGTTGCCCGTGCACGTGACGACCATGTCGACCTGGTCGGCGACGTCCGCGAGGCGCGCCACCTGGTAGCCGTCCATCGCGGCCTGGAGCGCGCAGATCGGGTCGACCTCGGACACGATGACGCGGGCGCCCTGCCCGCGGAGCGCCTCGGCCGCACCCTTGCCGACGTCGCCGTAGCCCACGACGAACGCGACCTTGCCGCCGATCAGCACGTCGGTCGCCCGGTTGAGCCCGTCGGGCAGCGAGTGCCGGATGCCGTACTTGTTGTCGAACTTCGACTTCGTGACGGAGTCGTTGACGTTGATCGCCGGGAACTTCAGCTCGCCGGTGCGCGACAGCTCGTAGAGGCGGTGCACGCCGGTGGTGGTCTCCTCGGTCACGCCCTCGATGTCGGCCGCGATGCGGGTCCAGCGGTCCGACGACTCCTGCAGTGAGGCGGCGACGGTGTCGAGGACGATCTTCCACTCGGTGCTCGCGTCGGCCCCGGCATCGGGCACACGGCCGGCGGCTTCGGCATCGGCGCCGGTGTGCACGAGCATCGTGGCGTCGCCGCCGTCGTCGAGGATGAGGTTCGGGCCGATCCAGTCGGCGCCGGCGGCTGCGGCCTCGGCCGACCAGTCGAAGATCCGGCTGGTGCACCACCAGTACTCCTCGAGCGTCTCGCCCTTCCACGCGAACACGGGGACGCCGGCCGGCGAATCAGGCGTGCCGGTCGGGCCGACGGCGATGGCCGCGGCGGCTTCGTCCTGCGTCGAGAAGATGTTGCAGCTCGCCCACCGGACCTGCGCCCCGAGCGCGACGAGCGTCTCGATGAGGACGGCCGTCTGCACCGTCATGTGCAGCGAGCCCGCGATGCGCGCGCCGGCGAGCGGCTGCGACGCGCCGAACTCCTCGCGCAGGGACATGAGCCCCGGCATCTCGTTCTCGGCGAGGCGGATCTGGTGGCGCCCCGCCTCGGCGAGGGCGAGGTCGGCGACGCGGAACGGTGCTGCGGTACGGGCTTCGGTGGGCATGCGGCCCAGTCTTCCACGCCGGGAGGCGCGGGTCGTCAGCCGACGTCGGTGCCGTGAGCCGCGCCTCCGGGGATCCCCCTGTGGAGGACCGGACCCGACCGCGTCAGTCCGCGTCGCGACGGAGCGGCTCGCGCCGCACGACCTGCCACCCGCGCGGGACGCGCAGCTGCGCCGCGTGGCGGGCGCAGAGGTCGTAGCCGTGGGGCTCGACGCGAGTGGAGAGGGGGCCGACGACGACCATGGAGTCCCCGTAGTCGTACGTCAGGGTCGCCGAGGCGCTCGCGCCACAGGCGACCTTGCTGCAGATCCTCACGTCCATACCGCCACCGACCCTATCGGAGCAGGGCGGCACCGCTCGCGCCGCGTACGATGTGGGGATGCGTCGCAGGACTCGTCTCGTCACACCCGTCGACCGGGGCCGCGGTCGGTCCCGGCACGGACGCGGCGGACGGTCCAGCGTGACCGGTCCGGACCTCGCGCCGATCATCACCCGCGCCGAGACGTTCGACCGCATCGTCGGGGACACCGCGCACTACCTGCTCGGGCTCTGGCCGGCCGAACTCGAGGGCGTCGTGTTCCAGGTCGCGGACATGCCGACGGACTCGACCCTGCCGGACCACATGCCCCGGTGGCGGGTGGACCGCGAGCAGCGCCGCGTGACCGTGTTCCGCGTCCCGGTGGAGCGGGTCACCCGCAGTCCCGAGAAGGACGACACCGACAAGCGCATCATCATCGAGACCGCGGTGTTCCGCGCCGTGGGCGAGCTGATCGACAAGGACCCGTGGGACCTGGCGCCGGACCGCTACCGTCACTGGTGACGCAGCGCGCCAGCGCCACGGCTCAGGGGTAGACCCGGACCGGCGTCGAGACCTCGGTCGCCGCCCGCACCGGGAACCCGGCGATGCCGTCGTCGCCCATGTAGGTCACCCCGGCGACGAGCCCCTCGGTCCCCTGCAGCTCGAGCTGCTTCGCGACCGGGACGACCACGGTGCGCACACCACCGGCGACGACCTGCACGTCCTGCGTCTCGTCGCCGGAGCGGATCGTGACGTCGGCGTCGGAGCGCGTCGGGTTGACGAGCGTGAGGCGCTGGTTCTCACCGGGCGCGACCGCCGTGATGGTGGACTCGCCGAGCGGGTCGGCGGAGGCGAACCACCCGACGTCCGTGCGTCCGTCGTAGGTGGGCGTGGTGGTGCGGGCGCCGGCGACGAGCGGCTCGGTCGACGTGACGGTGAAGGCGTAGCGACCGTCCGGGAAGTCGTCGAGCGTGACGTCGGTGACGACACCGGGTTCAGCGGTGGCGTTCACGGTGGACCCGCCCCCGTCGGCGGTGGTGATGCCGAGGGTCACGCGGGCCGCCTTCGTGCCGGGCACGAACAGCCGGACGATGGGTGCGGCGTCGGCCGTGTCGTCGCCGCGCTGGGCCTCTTGGGCGCCGTCGAGGACCACACCCGGGATGATCTGCGACGTCGAGGGCGCCGCACCGCCGGAGATGATGTCGAACCCACCGGGGGTGAGGGTGCGGACGATGGACTCCTGCATGTGGGCGACGATCTGGCCGCCGGAGGACTCGACGTGCACGACCGTCGAGCCCTGGTCGGAGACGAACCCGGACAGCGGGACGACCTTCTGGGTGTTCGGCGCGACGACGATGCCGGTCGTGCCGGGAGCGCTGACCGTGCCCGAGCCGTCGTAGATCGACAGGTCGACGGTCGCGTTCACGTCGGTCGGGTTCGACAGCGTCACGAGGCTCGTGCGGCCGGTCTCGGTGGACCCGCCGACCAGCCAGGTGGACTGGCTCGGGTCGTCGCACGACGCTGCCCCGACGCCGACGACGTCCCCGCTCGCGACGCTCTGGTAACTGCTGCCGGCGACCTGCGGGGTGGTGTCCCCCGCCGGAGCGGTCAGGAGGCGCGGCTTGCTCCCGCCGGTCGCGGAGTCGTCGAGGCCGGAGCGCTCGACGCTCGACCCGGTGGTCGCGGTGGCGACGGTGGCCGAGCCGACGGTGCTCGCCTTCGTCGCGTCGTTGCCGGCGTCGTCCGAGAGCCGCAGCGCGTTGCCGGCGCAGACGCGCTCGGCGTCGGCCGGGACGGGTGTCACCGTCTTGCCCGCGGGACGACCCGGGTCGGTGTCGGTGCCGAGGGCGTGCGCCGCGGTGACGGCTCCGGCGGCGACCACGACGGCGATCGCGGTCGCCGTGCCGCGGGCGACCCAGCGGCGGACGGAGGCGGGGGTACGGCTCATTCGTCGCGCTCCTCGTCGAAGGTGGTGGCGGGTTCCTCGGCCTCGATGACGTTCGAGGTGGCACGGCGTCGACGGGGCGCGGTGGGCACCGCCAGCAGTGCCGCGGCGCCGAACACGACACCGAGGACCACGAGGTAGAGCACGTGCGTCGCCTGTGCCCCGGCCGACCCGGTGGACGGGCGGTCGACGTCGCCCTCGTAGTGGAACAGCTGGCCGCTCGTCGTCTCGCCGATGCTCGTGAACAGCGCGTTCTGGCCGATCGCCCCGGCTGCACGGTCGTGGACCGCCTGCGCGGAGGATCCGTCGGGGGCGTCGTCGAGCAGGACGAAGCTCACGCCGAGCTGCCGCAGTGCGGGCTCGGGGTCGTACCCGCTCCGGCTCGCCAGGTTGCCGGCGAGGGTCGCGAGCTGCGCACCGGAACGGCTGAGCGTGAGCGCCGTCGAGTCGAGGGTGGTCTGGTCGTCGAGCGTCGAGCCCTGACCGCGTTCGAGCGACACCGCGAGCGAGCCGTCGTCCTGCGGGTCGACGACGAGCGTGCCGACGTCGGGGTTGGCCTGCGCCTCGGCGTTCACGTACGCGCTGAGCACCCGGCCGGACGTCGGCTGGATCACCGCGTTGCCGAGGTAGAACGCCCCGAAGGCCGGCGCCACGGTGACGGCGGCGACCACGGTCGTCACGAGTCCCGCGACCGGGGCGATCCGCGGCAGCACGTCGATCCCGATGCAGGCGGCGGCGACGATGCCGAACCAGTACACGCTCAGCCCGCTGCCCGGCCAGATGATCGTGGTCGTGGACCCGACCCCGGTGACGGCGACGTGGGTGGCGGCGAACGCGGTGGCGAAGCCGGCCAGCGCGATGAGGAGCGTGGCTCCCGCGACGGCCCAGCGGTGGCCGAGCATCGCACCGATGGCGGCGACGGCCACCGGGAGCGCGAGCACCGCCATGAGGACCGGCAGGATCCAGGCGGCGAGCGCGAGCCCGGACGTGGTGGGCAGCCAGCCGCTCCAGTCCGGCACCGGCTGGCCGATGGCGAGCTGGAAGGCCGAGGGTGCGCGGGTGGCCGAGGGCACGCCCGGGTCCGCGAAGACGGCGAGCACGTTGCCGCGGGCGACCTGCGCGAGCACGAGCGGCAGGAAGAGCACGGCTGCCGGCACCGGGATGAACACCCGACGGTGCGCACGACGCCACCCGACGGCGAGCGACACGAGCCAGCCGAGCAGCAGCACGGGCAGCAGCGACGGCGCCGAGGCCGCGATGACGGCGAAGAGCAGGGACGCGCCCGAGGCCCAGGCCCACGAGCGGTGCGCCTCGAGCACGGCGAGGAACAGCCAGGGCAGGAGGACGTGCGCGATCACGGCGCCGAGGTGCCCGCTCGTGGCGGCACCGACGAGCGTCGGGGCGATGGTGTACAGCGCCGCGCCGATCACCGGCACCCAGGTGCGGGTCGTCAGCTTCCGCACCGCGAACCAGGCGCCGAGCGCGGCGAGCGGGAACGCGACGAGCATCACGAGCACGACCGAGGTCGACGGCGACCAGAACGTGATCGAGCCGAGCACGGCGACGACCGCGGCGAACGGGTCGCTCGGCCCGGTGAACCCGGTGCCGATCGAGTGCCAGCCGTAGCCGACGTTCTGCCACAGCCGGGCGACGTCGGTGCTCAGCGGCAGGAGCCCGCCACCGGTCAGCGCCGGCGAGCCGAGCAGCGGGTACAGGGTCACGACGCTCAGGACCGCCGCGGCGAGGACGACCCAGATGCCGCCGTCGCCGAGGAACGACGCCCGGGCGATCGGTGCGTCCTCGACCCGGGCGAGCTCGACGTCGCGCGACGTGGTCCGCCGTTCGTGCACCCGGCGCCAGCTGACGCGGAGTGGCTCGACCGCCGCCCACCCGAGCTTCTTGCCGCGTGCGAGGACCCGGCGCGAGCGTCCGGTCCCGCCGCCGAAAGCGACCGAGAACGCCGCGGCGAGCTCGGCCCCGACCGCGGCCGGGTGCTTGGCGACGAGGTGCCCGATCGCGCGGCCGATCGCGAACGGCACGAGCGTGAGCCAGTGGATCCAGAGGACGCCGGCGGACGCGTAGGTCATCCGGCGGTGCAGCTGCGCCTGCCGGTGCATCCGGACGCGCCGCCCCTCGGAGACCCGCTTGCGCCCGAACTCCTCGATGGGCCCGGCGCTCGTCACGCGGGCCTCGGGCACGACGGCGACCCGGTGTCCGGCGAGGCGCACGCGCACGCAGAAGTCGAGCGCGGCGTCCACGTTCGGCAGGGCAGGGTCGAAGCCGCCGAGTTCGTTCCACACCGAGCGTCGGACGAGCATCCCGCCGGCGGCGACCGCCATCACGTCGGTGTTCCGGTCGTGCTGGCCCTGGTCGAGCTCGTCCTGCACGAGGACGATCGACCGACCGAAGCGGGTCATGCTCTCGCCGAACGCCCGGAGCCGCGACGGGTCGTCGACGTCGACGAGCTTCGGCCCCGCGACGACCACGCTCGGCGCGATCTCGACCGCGGACAGGAGGTCGGCGAGGGCGGTCGGCGCCGGCGCGTTGTCGTGGCCGAGCAGCCAGAGCCACTCGTCGACGGGTTCGTCCGCGACCGCGGGCGGGGCCTCGCGTTCGCCGCGGGCGACCGCCTCGCCGAAGGGGCGACCGGCTGGCAGGCGCAGGAGTTCGGCGGAGCCGCCGAACGACAGGTCGGTGGTCGAACCGTCGGTCGACCCGAGGTCGACGACGACGAGGTTCTCGGGGTGACGGGTCTGGGCGGCGAGCGCGTCCAGGGTCCGGTCGAGGTGGTCCGCCCCGTTGGCGGCGACGAGGATCGCGGTGACTCTGGGCTGCATGACGGGCGTCACTCTACGGTCTGGAGGCGCGGCTCGGCCTGCGGACGGCGGCGCGCCGTGAACCTGTGGGAGCCATCAACGACCGGTGCGCGTCGGACGCGCACCGTGCCTCCTGGACCGGCCAGGTGCGCGGCTACGCCCGCTTTCGCAGCTTGCGGCGCTCGCGCTCGGACAGGCCGCCCCAGATCCCGAAGCGCTCGTCGTTCTCGAGCGCGTACTCGAGGCACTGCGCTCGGACCTCGCACGAGGTGCAGATCTTCTTGGCCTCGCGCGTCGAGCCGCCCTTCTCGGGGAAGAACGCCTCGGGGTCGGTCTGCGCGCAGAGCGAGTCCACCTGCCAGGCGAGCGGGTTCTCCTCGTCGTCGGTCTCCGGACGCCGGACACCCGGGACGCCGAGCGACACGGGGTCGACGTGCCAGTCCTCCGGTACTCCGGCGTGGAAGTCGGAACCGTTCACCCTGATCACCCCTGACGTCTCGATAACGGGACCACAACGATCGCTGTCGTTGCCTGTAATTACAGCGGTGTCATTCGCGAGAGTCAAGTCGCGGATCATAGAAGGCACTGACGGTTCCGGCGTGTCATGTCCCCCGTACGGGCGTGTCGCGGCCGGTCTGTCGGGGTTTCGGGGGACAACTGACGCCCCCTCAGCCGGCCGCGACGGCCCGTCAGCCGATGCGGCGCCGGGCTTCCCAGGCGCTCGTGACCATCTCGTCGAGCGTGTGGCGCATCGCCCAGTCGAGGTCACGCGCAGCCGCTTCGCCGGTCGCGACGATCCGCGCGGGGTCACCGGCGCGTCGCGGCGCGATCTCGGGCTCGAACGCGATGCCGGTGCCCTTCGCCATGGCGTCCATGATCTGCCGGACGCTGACCCCGTCGCCGCTGCCGAGGTTGTACGCGCGCTCGAGGGTCTGGCCCGCCTCGAGCTTCTGCGCGGCGACCGCGTGCGAGTGCGCGAGGTCGGCGACGTGGATGTAGTCCCGCACGCAGGTGCCGTCGGGCGTGGCGTAGTCGTCGCCGTTGATCCGCGGCGTGCGACCGGCGAGCAGGGCATCGAAGACGAGCGGGAAGAGGTTGTGCGGGCTCGCGTCGTACAGGTCCGGCTCCCCCGACCCGACGACGTTGAAGTAGCGCAGCGACGTCGTGGTGAAGCCCGCGGCGACCTCCATGTCGCGCAGCAGCCACTCACCGATGAGCTTCGACTCGCCGTAGGGCGACTCCGGCGCCTTCGGGGTGTCCTCGACCACGGTGTCGACGTCCGGCGTGCCGTAGACGGCGGCGCTCGACGAGAACACCGCCTTGGTGACGCCGTTCTCCGCCATCGCCCGGAGGAGCGTCGCCATGCCGGTGACGTTCTGCTCGTAGGTGTGCAGCGGTCGCTCGACCGACACCCCCGCGTACTTGAAGCCCGCGACGTGCACCACACCGGTGACGGCGTGCTCGCGCAGCGTCCGGGCCACCAGCTCACCGTCGAGGATCGTGCCCTCGACGAACGGCACGTCCTCGGGCACGAACGCCCGGAAGCCGCTCGAGAGGTCGTCGAACGCGACAGTGTCGATGCCCGCCGCACGCAGTGCTCGGACGACGTGGGACCCGATGTACCCGGCGCCGCCGGTGACCAGCCAACTCATGCTGGCCACGCTAGCGGAACCGGCGCGGCGTCAGACCGCCACGCGCTGCGGGTTCACGCACCCGTCGCGATGAAGACCGTCGACGCCAGACCGCTGCCGTTGTCGGCCTCGACCGTGACGTCGCCCTCGTCGGGGGTGATGTAGCAGGACTCCCCCTGGCGCAGCAGCGTCGCGGACCGCGCCCCGACGAGCGTCACCGCACCCGCCGTGCAGATCGCGATCGAGGGGCCGTGCAGCGGCGCGACCCCGCCGGAGGCCAGGCCGACCGGGCGTCCGTCCCCCGTGACGCGGAGCAGCGCGAACCCGACGCCGTCCGGCGCGAAGCGCTCGACGCCGGCGGCGACCGACTCGGCGGCCAGGACGGGTGCCGGGTACGCGGTGAAGTCGAGGACGTGCAGCAGCTCCGGGACGTCGACGTGCTTCGGCGTGAGCCCGCCGCGCAGGACGTTGTCGGAGGGGGCCATGAGCTCGATGCCGAGCCCGTCGAGGTAGGCGTGGATGTTCCCGGCCGGCAGGTACATCGCCTCACCCGCGGCGAGCGTCACGCGGTGCATGAGCAGGGACACCACGATGCCGGGGTCGCCCGGGTAGCTCGTGCCGAGGTCACGCACGGTCGCGGTGTTCGGGGTGACGGCGTCGTCGGGGAGCGCGGCGGCGAGGTCGCTCACGGCCTGCACGACGGCCTGCGCCGAGGAGTCGCCGGTCTCGAGCCACCGCACCGTGTCCTCGAGCCCGTGCTGCAGGTGCACGACCAGGGGGCCGAGCCGACCGGACCCGGCGTCGAGCGTCTCGACGTCGGCGAGCGTCTCGGCCACCGGGCGAAAGCCGCTCAGCGCCTCGAAGCGTTCGCTGAGCGCCACGACGAGCTCGGGCTTCGGGAACGGGTCCTTGTAGTTGCGGGCCGGGTCATCGATCGGGACACCCGCCGCCTCCTCGCGCTCGAATCCCTCGCGCGCCTGCTCGGGTGTCGGGTGGGCCTGCAGCGAGAGCGGAGCGGCGGCCGCGAGGACCTTCAGCAGGAACGGGAGCCCCGTGCGGTCCGGTCCGAGGGCGTCCCGCGGCTCCGCGGTGATCCAGTCGAGCAGCGTGTCCGCACCGCCGACCATCGCCGGGTTCACGACGACGCTCGGGCTGCCCGGGTGCGCGCCGAGCCAGAGTTCGGCCTGCGGTGCGCCGGTGACGGTCCGGCCGAGGAGCTCGGGGATGGCCGTGACGGATCCCCAGGCGTAGTCGCGGGGCGTGTTCGTGATGCCGAGGAACATGCGCACGAGCCTATCGGCGGTCGACGTGCGCTCCCCGGGTACCCTGGCGTCGTGACGAACACCTGGCCGTTGGCGCGCGGATCCGTGCCCGAGCGCGAGGCGTTCGCATTCGGCGCGACGATCCTGTTCGTGCTCTTCGCCGGCGACGCCGTGCCGAACACGCTCACGTGGGTCGGCGCGGGACTGCTCTGGGCGGCCGCCGCGGTCTGGGCCACGACGATCATCGTCCGGGCCCGCCCGCCGCTCACCCGGACACCGCGTGCGCTCTGGCTCTTCCTCGCCTGGTGCCTGGTGTCCGTGGTGTGGTCGCACTGGCGGTTCGCGACGATCTCGAGCCTCGCGGTCCAGGTGATCTGCGCGGGCGCGGCCTTCGCGATCGCCTCGACCCTGACGTGGCGGCGGATCACCGACGCGCTGAGCCTCGCGCTGCGCTGGGTCCTGATGGGGTCGCTGCTCTTCGAGGCCTTCGTCGCGGTCGTCCTCCGGCACCCGATCGCACCGGCGTGGACGGACTACGGCGACCGGAAGATCCCGGACGCCTTCTACTTCTCACGGGCCGAGCTCTTCACCGGCGGGCGCATCCAGGGCCTCCCCGGCAACGCGAACCTGCTCGCGATGGTCGCGCTCCTCGCCGTGATCGCCGTCGCGATCCAGTACGCCGAGGGGCGACTCCGACGCAACCGCGCGATCGGCTGGACCGTCGTGGCCCTCGTCGTCCTCGCACTCACCCGCTCCTCGACCGTGCTGGCCGCCGGGCTCGTCGTCCTCGTCGCGCTCGCCGTCGCGCTCTGGATCCGCCGGGTCCCGACCGAACGACGGACACCGCGCTACCTCGCCGTCGCCGTCGGGGCCGTGGTCGTCGCCGTGCTCGGGTTCCTCGCCCGTGGCCAGGTGTCCGAGCTGCTCGGCAAGGGTTCGGACGCGACCGGCCGCGGCGTGATCTGGGAGCGGGTCATCGGGCTCATCCAGGAGCACACCGTCGTCGGCTGGGGGTGGATCGGCTACTGGTGGCCGGGCATCCCGACCCTCGCGGACCTCGCGCACCGCAAGGGCGTGACCTACCTGCAGGCGCACGACGCCTACCTCGACGTGTGGATGCAGACCGGTGTCATCGGGCTGGCGATCTTCGTGGTCTACGTGGTCACGACCCTCAGCCGGTCGTGGGCCTCGGCCACCCGGATCGGCTACGACGCGTCGCTCTCCCCCCGTCCGTTCGACCCGGTGTCGCTCCTGCCGCTGCTCGTCGTCGTGGCGCTGCTCGTGCAGTCGGTGACCGAGTCACGGCTGCTCTACCAGGGGAACTGGGTGCTGTTCGCGCTCATCGCGATCAAGACCCGCATCGTGCTGGTCGGCGAGGAGCCCGTGTCGGCCGGCGACGGCCCGCGCACACCCCCGGCACGCCGCGAGTTCCGGACGCCCGCGCGCCGCTGACCCGAGCCCGCCCCGGCCCCCGACACCGGTCCCGTCGTCACGGCCGCTCGACCAGGCGGTCGCACGGCACCGCGGCCCGCCACGGCGCGGTCCGGAGCACGACGGACGGCAGCGTCGGGTCGGCGCGACAGGCTTCGGCGGCCGCGGGGACCTGCGCGGACCAGACCGGGCCGGCGCTCCGCCGGGTCGTCCCCGGAGCGGCGTTCCAGACGGCGGCGATGACCACCGCGGCGACCACGCACCACGCGAGCACGACTGCGACCAGCCGGCCCGCGGCCGCCGACCGGCCGACTGCCGGACCGGATCGACCCGCACCGGGCCGACCCGCGCCTCCTGGCACTCCCACCGACCCGATGACCACGGACGCCGCCACCACCGCTCCCGACACGAGCAGCAGCCCGGACGCTGCCGCGTACCGCTGCGGCCCCGCCGCCAGCGCGGCCGGCCCGAGTGCCACCCAGTCCTGCACCGCCGAGCCGTTCGCCACCAGCGCTGCCCACCACACCACGAGGGAGCCCCCGGCGAGGGTGACCACGACCCACCGCGCACGCCCCCGGCCGAGCACCACGGCCGTCACGAGCACGACCACCAGCAGGGCGGTCGGCAGGACGACCACGCCCCACCCGTGCGCGTGCACCGTCTCCGCGACGACACCGACCCGACGGTCCCACGCGCCCCCGAGCGGCTGGAGCAGGTACCCGGCGAGCACGTCGGAGGCGCCCGGGTCGCCCGGCCGGGACGCTCGCGGATCCGTGAGCGCCGTCGCGACCTGCACCCCACTGCCCAGCACCGCCGCCACGGTGACCGGCAGCGGGCGGAGGTCCACCCGTCCGGTCGCCGTACGTCGCAGCGGCAGCCAGGAGACCAGCAGGAGCGGGAGGAACAGCGTCGCCTGGACCTCGCTGAGCACACCGAGGGCCGTGACCACGGCGAGCGCCACCGCTCCCCACCACGTCCGGGCACGGTGGGTGGCCGTCCAGGGCACCAGGACGAGCACGTACCAGTGCAGGTTCGCGGCCGTCCCGCTGATTTCGACGGGCGCGAGGGGCAGCGTGACGGGGACGGCGGCGAGCAGCACCCGGAGGGGCCACGGTCGGACGACGTCGCCGGACAGCAGGAACACGAGCGCGCACACGACACCGACGACCAGGCAGGCGAGACCCGAGACGGCGACGGCGTACCGCTCGACGGGCAGGAGCCACGCGAGGTCGACGACGATCCGCGGGACGAGGTGGCGGTAGCCGGCGTACGACTCGAGGACCGCGCCGGGGCCGAGCGCGAGCCGGTCGCGGAGGAACACGCCGCCGTCCTCGGCCCACACCGTGCCGCGGGTGGTCGGGCCGAGCCGCCACCAGGCCAGGGCCGTGGCGGATCCACCGACGACCGCAGCGACCGTCGGTGCGCCGAACCGCCGCCAGCCGCGCGCCATGGTGCGCTGATCGTACGCCGACATCGCGGATCGTCGATATGCCAGGACGGGCCGATCCGACGGGTCGAGCGCATCCTGGAGTGCCCGACCGGCGACCGCCCGGGTGCGCGACGACGGGGCGCTCACCGGTCGGCAGGGCCGGATGCGCCAAGATGGTGAGGTGACGGACGGCCGAGTGACCAGACGCGTGCTCGCGCGACGGTACCTCTCGGCGTGGATCGGGTTCTCGGCGGGCGGGCGGTTCAGCCAGGCGCTCGCGACCGTGATCGTGCTGTTCGCGTTCGGGCAGCCCACCGTGACCGCGCTCGTCGGACAGGCCGGCGTGTGGGCCGTGCTCGTCACGCTGTTCGTCCTCGCGGGCCTGAGCCTGCTCGGGCAGCGCTACCGGATCGAGTGGCACGGGGTGCTCCCCCTGTCGCTCCTGGCGTTCGTCGGGTACTGCGCGCTGAGCGTGGTGTGGAGCGAGTACTCGTGGGTGGCCCTCCGGGGACTCGTCGGCACGGTCGGCTTCATCGGGCTCGGGCTGTACCTCGCGCTGGGTCGCGACCTGGTGCAGGTGATCCGGGCGTCCGGCGACGCCTTCCGGATCCTGCTCGTCGCCGCGCTCGGGCTCGAGGTCCTGTCCGGGCTCGTCCTCGACACCCCGATCCCGGCGTTCGGCATCCAGGGGAACATCGCCTACGGCGGCCCGATCCAGGGCATCGGCGGCACCCGCAACTTCATGGGGTTCATCGCGGCGATGGCGCTGGTGACGTTCGTCGTCGAGTTCCTCACCCGCTCGGTGACGATGTGGCGCGCGATCGGCTCCGCCGCCCTCGCGGTCATCGCCCTGATGCTCGTGCAGTCCCCCATCACCGGGCTCGCGATGATCGCCCTCGCCGTGACCGCCCTGGCGCTCTGGTCACTCCGACACGCCCGACCGACCACCAGGCCGGTGGTGAACGGCGTGCTCGGCGCAGCGGTGCTGCTGATGATCGCCCTCGGCATCCTCGCGCGGCACCGCGTCCTCGCCGAGATCGGAGCCGCCGGGGGCACGGCGACGCGGCTCGACCTGTGGGCGCAGATCCGCGTGTTCGTGAGCCAGTTCCCGATCCAGGGCTGGGGGTGGGTCGGTACGTGGCCGCACGAGGCCGTGGTGCCCTACGTGACGTTCATCGACCCGGCCGGGCAGCGGTTCACGTCGGGCCTCAACGCGTTCGTCGACGCGTGGCTGCAGATCGGGCTCGCGGGCACGATCATCCTCGCCGTGACGGCGCTGCTCGCGTTCGCGCGGGCGTGGGTCACGGCGACGACGTTCCCGGGGGTCGCCTACGTGTGGCCGGCGGCGGTGCTGGTGCTGCTGGGCGTCACGAGTGCGGCGGAGAGCTACCTGCTGCACGGGGCCGGGCTGATGGTGTTCGTCGCCGTGCTCGTGATCGCCGCGCGGCGGCGGTCGTGGCGGCGGCACCTGCCGCGCGGCTGACGGATCCGGCGCGGCCGGCGGGTCCAGGAGGCGCGACCCGCCCTGACAGCGCCAGCCGCGCCTCCAGGCGGTCGCCTCCCCCGAACACGGGCCGCATCCCTGAGCGGAACCACAGGCTGGGACGCTGCGGGCGCCAATACGATTCCAAGGCGCCCGAGCGGGCGCCGCCCGGCGGTCCCGTCGGCGAGCTCCGAGGGGGAACCGTGCCGTCGCGCCGTCTGATCACCGTCCTGGCCGCCGCGGCGGTCTTCCTCGCGGGAGCGGTCGCGGTCCCCGCAGCAGCCTCGGCGACCCCTGCACCGACCGCGTCGGCCACCACCGCGGACCCCGGCGACGTGCAGCCGCACGGGTGGCGGTACTCGCCCGCCGACACCCGTCGGATCTGGTCGGGGACGATCGGCACCACGGCCCGGAACATCGAGCTCGATCCTGGTCTCCCCGTCGGCACCGGCATCGGTGGCCTGGTCCTGAACGTCGAGGTCGCCGACCCGTCGCACGCCGGGTACCTCCGCGTGACGCCGCGGTACGGGAGCGGCACGTCGGTCGTGACCCAGGACTTCGCCGCACACCAGACCATCTCCTCACTCGTCACCGTCGGCGGCTCCGGCTCGACGATCACGCTGAAGACCTCGGCCGGGTCGGCCCGCGTGTACGTCGACCTCGCGGGCACGTACGACGCGGACGGCACGACGACGTTCACGCCCACACCGCCCACCCGCGCGTTCTCGGCGGCCGTCGGCACCGCACCCGTCCGGGTGCCGCTCGCAGGCACGCACGGGATCCCGGCCGACGCGGCAGCGGTCGTCCTCACGGCCGAGGTGTCCGCCCCGACCGCGACGGGCTACGTCCGGGTGACCCCGTACGGCCGCGACGCCCAGGTCGCCGCCCAGGAGTTCACTCCCGGACGCACCGTGTCGAACCTGCAGGTCGTGAAGCTCCGCTCCGGTTCCGCACAGGTGCGGCTCTCCGCCGGCCGGGCGCACGTCTTCCTCGACGTCTCCGGCTACTACCGCAACGGCGACGACGACGCGGTCTTCGTCCCCGTCGCACCGACCCGAGTGCTCGCCACCACCGTCGGACAGACCCCCGTGGCCACACCGGTGAGCGGACGCGCCGCCCTCCCGACGGCCGTGCGGGCCGTCACCGGGTCCGTCGAGGTCACCCGACCGTCGGCACCCGGGTACGTCCGTGTCACGCCGGCCGGCACCGATGCCCAGGTCGCCACGCAGGAGTTCGGCGCCGGGCAGTCGATCGCCGGTGCGGTGCTCACGGCCGCCACGATCGGGGACCTGGCGAGCACCGCGCAGGTCTCGGTGTCGCGCGGAACCGCCGTGGTGCACGTCGACGTCACCGGCTACTTCGTTGACCGTCGGACCGGTGTCGGGACGGGCGTCGTCGTCAACGGGGAGGACTGCACCGGCGGGCCGACCTCCGACCCGTCGTCGTACGCGCGTCCGCAGTTCACGATCCTCCGGATGGCCCCGCGGACGAACACGTACGCCCTGTGTCCCGCAGCGCTCGCCGTCGCGACGTCCGGCACCGGCACGACGAACCAGGAGGCCGTGCAGTACGCCGTCACCCTCTTCAACTGGGGCGCGTCGACCGCTGCGGCGTCCCCCGCCGGCGCCCGCGCCCGCCCGTGGCCGCTGTCCGACCAGACCCCGAACGGCGGTCCGGTCGTCGCCGGAAATCCCTACGGCACGTGCACCGGAGCCCAGGACCCGGCGTGCTCGTACGTCCTCGGCTACTGGCAGGCATGGGACGCCGCCCAGAACCACGGGCTCCCGGACCCCGCCGGCCACCGCTGGTGGTTGTCCGTGGAGAGCGACTTCGCAGACTTCTCGGTCGCCGACGACACGGCCTTCGTCGAGGGAGCCGCCGCGTACCTCGGGTCGCTCGGCGTGCCGGTGGGCGTCCGCACCGCACCGTCGGTCGCACGGCTGCTGTTCGGGACCGTGCCCGCGACCAGTCCCCTGCACGGCATGGAGACGTCGCTGATCAACCCGCACGACCTCACGGGGCTCCACCAGGACTGCCGGAACACCTCGCTGTTCGGCGGGCCGATCGTCTCGGCGTCCGACGAGGCACACACGGTCGTCGCCTGCCGCTGACTCCCGATCCGTTGCATCGTGCACCTAGACTGCCGGAGACCGTCAGGGGGCGGTCCACGAACCTGGGGAAGAACCACATGCGCCTGCACCGACGCCTCGCACTCGCCCTGACCACCGCGCTCGTCGCCACCGCCGTCGCCGTCGTCGCACCGGTCTCGACCGCGCAGGCCGCGGCGCCGACGACCGGCCGGTACACGCCGATCGACACGACCCGCGTCTGGTCGGGCGCCCTGACGACGTCGCCGAAGGTGGTGAAGATCGCCGGGAACGCGGGGGTCCCCGCGAACGCCACGGCCGTCGTCGTCAACGTCGAGGTCGCCAAGCCCACCACGGCCGGCTACGTCCGCGTCACCCCCGCGGGCAAGGACGCCACCGTCGCGACCCAGGACTTCGCCGCCGGGCAGACGATCGCGAACCTCGTCACCGTGCGGCTCGTGAACGGCTCGATCCAGGCGAAGCTCTCGAAGGGCACGGCGAGCGGGTACTTCGACGTCGCCGGGTACTACGCCGACGGCTCCGGTGCCACCTACACCCCGCTCGACGCCGCGCGGGTGTTCGGCGCCACGGTGGGCACCACGCCGACGCAGGTGCCCCTCGCCGGCCGCGCCGGGATCCCGGCCGACGCGACCGCCGTCGCCGTGAACGTGCAGGTCAGCAACCCGACGGTCGCCGGGTACGTCCGCGTCACCACGGCCGGGCAGGACCCCTCCGTCGTGACGCAGCTCTACTCGGCTGGTCAGGCGCTGTCGAACCTCGCGATCGTGAAGCTCTCCGACGACGGTGCCGCGCAGGTGAAGCTCTCGAAGGGCTCGGGCACGGTCTACATGGACGTCGCCGGCTACTACTCGAACTCGTCCACCGGTTCGGTGTTCGTCCCGATCGACACCACCCGTGCGTTCGCCGGTTCGGTGTCCGCCACCGCGGGGACCATCCGACTGTCCGGCGTCGCGGGCGTCCCCGGGACCGCCACGGCCGTCGTCGCGAACGCCGAGACGACGAAGCCCACCGCGGCCGCGTACCTCCGCGTCACGCCCGCGGGCCAGGACCCCCAGGTCGCAACGCAGGTGTTCGACGCCGGCACCTCGGTCGCGAACCTCGTCGTCGCGAAGGTCACCGGGTCGAGCGTCGACCGCCGGGTGCAGGCGAAGGTGTCGAAGGGGTCCGCGCAGCTGCACCTCGACGTCGCGGGGTACTTCCTCGACGGGTCGAGCGGTTCCGGCTTAGGGGCCGACGTCTCGTGGCCGCAGGGCGGGTCCTCGTCGAACTACCCGTCGAACCAGGCGTTCGGCGTCGTCGGCGTGAACGGCTCGCTGCCGAACCAGGACAACCAGTACCTGACCCCGCAGCTCGCGTGGGCCGCCGGGTCGGCCGGGGGCACGTCGCAGCCGAAGGCGCAGCTCTACGCCCTCGCCGCGAACCCGGGCAAGGCCGCCTCGGTCTGGCCGTCGTCCAACCGGGACCCGTCGGGCACGACCGTGTCGAACCCGTACGGCACGTGCACGGCGAAGGCGTACACCAGCGCCTGCTCGTACATGTACGGCTACACCCGTGCGTACGAGGCCGCGAACACCCGCGGCGTCCCGAACCCCTCGTCGTACCGCTGGTGGATCGACGTCGAGACGGGCCTCTCGTGGCTCGGGGCCTCCGACGCGAAGGACTACCAGACGCAGAACCGCGCCGACATCGAGGGCATGGTCGCCGCGCTCAAGGCCGCGGGCGTCTCGACGATCGGCATCTACTCGACGGGGTACCAGTTCGGGCAGATCGTGGGGACCGTCCCGTCGACCTCGACGCTCCGCGGGCTGCCGAGCTGGATCGCGGTGGGAAACGACGGCGTCGCAGCGGCGCAGAAGGCGTGCTCGGCCGGCGGCCTCACCGCGGGTAGCCAGGTGCGGATGGCCCAGTACGTCGTGGGGAACCAGGACTACAACGTGAGCTGCGTCTGAGACGCATCCCCTTCACGGACTGGAGGCGCGGTGCCAGCTGGCACCGCGCCTCCCGTCTGTACTCGGGTCGCGTCAGCGACGTGGGTCGCGTCAGCGACGTGGGTCGCGTCAGCGACGTGCGCCGCGTCGGCGACCGAAGCGCCGCTGCAGGCCCCACTGGGTGGTGCGGAGCATCGCCTCGAGCACGATGGAACGACTCATCTTCGAGACGCCGTGCACGCGGTCGCGGAACCGGATCGGGACCTCGACGATGCGGCCGCCGAGGTCGTCCACCCGCAAGGTCATGTCGACCTGGAAGCAGTACCCCTTCGAGTCGATCGAGTCGAGGTCCATCCGGGCGATCGCGTCGGCGCGGTAGACCCGGAAGCCCGCGGTGACGTCCCGCACGCCGATGCCGAGCACGAACCGGGCGTAGGTGTTCGCGCCGCGGCTGAGGACCTCGCGGTGGAGCGGCCAGTCGACCACCGATCCCCCGGGGACCCACCGCGACCCGATCGCGAGCATCACGTCGTCGGCGCCGTCGACCGCGGCCACGAGTGCCGGCAGCCGGTCGGCCGGGTGTGAGCCGTCCGCGTCCATCTCGACGAGCAGCGTGTACCCGCGCTCGAGCCCCCACCGGAAGCCGGCGACGTAGGCCGTCCCGAGGCCGAGCTTGCCGGAGCGTTCGAGCAGGTGCACCCGGTCGTCCGTGGCGGCGAGCTGCCGCACGAGGTCAGCGGTACCGTCGGGGCTGGCATCGTCGACGACGAGCAGGTGTGCGTCCGGCAGCGCGCCCAGGACGGCTGCGGCGATCGTGCGGACGTTCTCGGCCTCGTTGTAGGTCGGGACGATGACGAGCGCCGTGGCGCCCGCGGTCACCGGTTCTGCAGCCGACGCTTGATCTTCCCCGCGACGCTCCGCGGGCCCTCGGTCCGGAAGTAGTGCACGGCGCGACCGAGGTCGTGACGGACGCCGTAGAGCTTCTTGCGGTCCGGGACGCGCACGCGCATGGCGTGCGGCTGGATCGTCGACGAGGTGTCGCGGACGCTCTTGTCGGCCGCGCGGATCGGGTTCCGGCAGAACTCGACGAGCGGGGCGAGGACGTTCTCCCACGTGAACTGCTCGCGCACGCGGTCGACGTTGCCGATGAACTCGGCACGGGCCTTCTTGTCGAAGAGCGCCGTCTCGAGCGCTGCGGCCAGGCCGTCGATGTCCTGCTCGTGCACGGCGATGCCGAGCTTCTCCTCGGCGACGAGGTCACCGAAGGAGTCACCGGCGGTGGTGACGATCGGCAGGCGTGCCCACAGGTAGTCGAGGATGCGGGTGCGGAACGAGAACGTGGTCTCGAGGTGCTCGTAGTGCGTCGAGACGCCGGCGTCGGCCTCGAGCAGGTAGGCGCCGCGTTCCTCGTACGGGATCCACGCGTCGTTGAAGAACACGTTCGTGCCGGTCAGCCCGAGCGCATCGGCCTCGGCGCGCACCTTGGCGACGATGTCCATCTCGGGCACGTCCGGGTTCGGGTGCTGCACACCCATGAAGAAGAGCTTGACGCTCGGCTTCTTCGCGGCGAGCCGGCCGATGGCGCGGACGAGCGTGATCGGGTCGAACCAGTCGTAGATGCCGCCGCCCCAGACGACGAGCTTGTCGTTCTTCCCGATGCCGGGGACGACGCCCTTGACCCGCTGCTGGTCGTGCACCGGCGGCGTCGACGACAGGCCGAACGGCACGACGCCGATCAGCGAGCGGAGGTCGGGGTCGCGCGAGTACGTCCGGGCGTTCACACGACCCGAGCCGGCGAGCTGGCCGAGCCAGAACATGCGCTGCCGCTCGGAGGCGCAGATGAAGTAGTCGCCGAGTTCGAGCTGGTGGTTCAGGGTGTCCGACGCGTCGAGGATCTGCCGGTTCCACTGGTCGACGTCGTCGCTGCGGCCCTGCTCGAGCTGCTCGAGGTGCAGCGGGTCGTAGACGTCGACGACGAGGATCTTGCTCGTCGACTCGAGCACCGGGAACAGGCGGAGGGCGTGGCCCTGCACGATGATGACGTCGGCCCAGGCCTCGTGCTCGACCATCTGGCGCGGGTGGCGGTGCGGCACGGTGACGACCTCGTACGAGGGGTCGATCTGCGACGAGCGCGTGAGGCTGATGACCCGGACGTCGTGCTCGCCGGCGAGCTGCTTCGCCATCTGGGTCGCACGGATCGCCGGACCGGCCATCTTCTCGCCGATGGAGTCGCCCGTGATGATGAGGATCCGACGCCGGGTGCCGACCTCGAGCACGCCGAGGGAGTGCACGATCTTGTCGTAGCCGGCCAGGTAGTTCTCGATCGGGTACGCGGGCTCGTCGCGGTTGCCGAAGAGGCGCAGGAGCTCGCGGTCGCTGCGCACGCGGGTCGCCTGGATCTGCCGACGCGACTCGGTCATCGACGGCAGCTGCTCGACGAACTGGTCGACGCCGTAGATGCCCGCCATCGCCGTCTTCGGCACGGGGATCGTCGGGACGCTGTCGTCGCCGGGGTTGCGGAGGTCGAGCTCGGTCGAGTCGAGTTCGCCACGACCGACGGCGCGACGGACGACGAGCGCGAGCGACCCGGGCAGGGCGGCTGCGAGCTGCTCGTCACCGAGGTTCTTGTACAGCGTGAAGAGGGCGTTCCGCTCGAGCAGGTAGGTCTCGCGGAAGTCGCCGAACTTGTTCATCGACGCGTGGTGCTTGTGGAACGCGACGGACTTCGGCTGGTACCGGAAGCGCCAGCCGAGCAGGTTGAGCCGCCAGCCGAGGTCGACGTCCTCGTAGAACATGAAGTAGCGGTCGTCGAAGCCGTCGAGCTGCTCGAAGAGCTCCGCACGGATGAACATCGCCGCGCCGGTGCCGAACAGCACGTCGGTCTCGGACTCCCAGCGCCCGGTGTCCGGCGAGCCCGCGAACGGCTTGTAGCCCATGCCGTACCAGGTCATCGCGGCCTCGGTGAAGTCGACGTTGACGCCTTCCCAGTCGAGGACCTTCGACGCCACGGCGCCGATGTCCGCGCCGGAGGCGAACGTCGCCATGGCCTCGCGCACCCAGCCGGTGTCGGGTCGCGCGTCGTTGTTGAGGAACGCCACGATCTCGCCGGAGGACTTCTCGACGCCGAGGTTGCAGCCGCCCGTGAAGCCGAGGTTCGCACCGGCGTCGACGAGCGTGAAGTCGAGCTCCGACGCCTTCAGCCGACCGAGGTGCTCGGGGCCGGAACCGTTCTCGACGACGATGACCTCGAGCCGGTCCTGCGGCCAGTCCTGCTTGCGGAGCTCCGCGATGCTCGTCAGGGTGTCGTCCGTGCCCTTGTAGTTCACGAGGATGACGGACACGACTCCCGGCTTGCGCTCTGTCACGCGGTTCCTCCAGCAGCTGCCGCGCACCTGGCGCGGGTCGACGGGTCGGCCGCGGGGTGCCGACGGCCGATGACACCCTACAAGGCGCGCGCCCGCGCTCCCCTGTGATCAGCGCCGATTCGTGCAGAATGGCTCGGTGACCGCGACCAGCATCCCGACCGCTCCCACGTCTTCCCCCCTCGCCGCGGACTACGCCGCGATCGCCGCGGGCGACCACGCCGAGGGGCCGCGCGGGACCGTCCGGTTCGCGGTGTCGACGGACGACCCGGCCGAGGGCAAGGGCGACCTCTACGTCGCGCTCGGGCTGGCCCGGGCGCTGCGGGACGCCGGGTGGGGCGTCGCGATGTGGCCGATCACCCGCTGGGCCGACCCGGTCCCGGACGACACGGCCGTCGTGGTCGTGATGATCGAGTCCTTCGTGCCGGGCCGGGTGCCGCCGTCCACCGCCCTCGTGGCGTGGGTGCGCAACTGGACGGCGAAGTGGGCGGCCCTGCCGTACCTCGACGAGTTCGAGGCGATCTGGACGTCGTCGAGCACCGCTCGCGACGCCGTCGCCGCGCACTACGACGGCCCGGTCGAGGTCGTGCCGATCGGCGTCGACCTCGAGCTCTTCACGACCGACCCTGCTACCCCGCGGAGCGACCGTGCGGTGGCGACCGTGAACTTCTGGGGCGTCCGCCGCCACGTGCAGGACGTCCTCGACGAGGTCCGTCCGGCCGAGCCGATCGTCTGGTTCGCCGCGAACGCCGAGCACGTCGACCCGTCCCCCGGCGTCGAGCTGCGGCCGATGGTCCCCTACTTCGCGCTCCCCGAGGTCTACCGGTCGGCGGCCTTCGTCGTCGACGACGTCATCGCGCCCGCCGCCGAGTACGGCACGTTGAACTCCCGCCTCTACGAATCGCTCGCGTCCGGGGCGCTCCCCGTGACGGACTGCGCGCTCGGACTCGACGAGCTCGGCCTCGGCGAGGTCCCCGTGTTCGAGGACGCCGCGTCGCTCGAGCGGGCGCTCGCGATGCCCGCCGACGAGCGGACGGCGCTGGTCGAACGGCTGCGCGCCGTCGTGGTCGAGCGACACTCCTTCGCGGCGCGTGCGGAGCAGGTGCGCCCGGTCCTCGAAGCGGCGATCGAGCACGCGCGGTCCCGGACCGGCAGCCGGTCCCCGTTCCTCCGCTGGGCGACGAACGAGCGCGAGGTCCTGCGGGTCGCCGAGCTCGAGCGCGACGTCCACCTGCAGGGCGTCCGCGACATCAACGAGCGGCTCGTCGTGGCCGAGCAGGCGGTGGCGTCGTTCGACGCCGCGCGTCGGCGTGCGGAGGAGGAGCGCGACACGATCGCCCTGCGGTACGACGAGCTCACCCGGTCGGCCGAGTACCGCCTGCTGCACCGCTTCGGCGGTCTGGCGCGCGCCGTGCGCCGCGGCACCGGACGCGGCTGAGCCGACCACGGACGAGACGGGAGGCGCCCGACCGGCTGGTGGGGCGCCTCCCGTCTCGCATCGTGGTCCGTCGGACCGTCAGCGCACTACTTCACCGTGATCGTCCGGCACAGCGTGGTGTTCGCTCCCGCGCCGGTGTTCATCGCGTAGACGCAGACCTGCGTGCTGCCCGCCCTGTAGCCGGACACGGTCGTCGAGAACGAGTGGTTCGCGCCGTACCCGCCGTAGGTGGTGGCGAGCGACGCCTTCGCCTCGTTCGCGGTGAGCGACTTCGCGCCGGCGCCGTTCACGTACACGTGCACCTGGATCGGGGACGCGGTGTCGGGGTCGATCGTCCAGCCGCGCACCTTGACCTGGCCGGCCACGGGCGAGGAGACCTCGTCGAGCAGCAGGACCGGGTTGCCGGAGGTCATCGCGACCGTGCTGCAGGCGCTGGCGTCCTTCCCGCCCCCGACGTTCGTCCCGACGACGCACACGGTGTGCTTGCCCGGGCCGATGCCGGTGAGCGTGGCCTGGAAGCCGTGCTTCGAGTAGTACCCGGGGTACGCCTTCGCCGCGGTGGCGCTGGCCTGGTCGGCCGTGCCGGTGGTGACCTTCTTGCCGTCGACCGTGTACGTCACACCGATCGGCTGCACCGTGTCGGGGTCGACCGCGTAGCCGCTGACCTGCAGCGAGCCGAGCGTCGGCGACGAACCGGACTCGATCTTCACCTTCGGCGGGCCGGTCGGCGTCTGGAACGTCGTGCAGACGTTGCTGTTGCCGCCGGGGCCCACGTTGATCGCGATGATGCAGAGCTGGTGCTTCCCGGCCGGGACGCTGCTGCGGGTGAACAGGATCGCGTGGTCGTCACCGTAGCCTGGCAGTGCCTTGTCGAGGCCCGCCTTGGTCTGGTCGGCCGTGAACGAGGTCAGGGCCTTGCCGTCCAGGTACAGATGCACGCGCAGCGGGGCAATCGTGTCCGGGTCGGCCGTCCAGCCGCGGATCTTGAGCTTGCCGGGAGCGGTCGACGATGCCTCGTCGATGACGATCCACGGCGAACCGCTCGCCTTCGTCACGGTCTTCGCCCCGAGCTGCGTCCACTTGCCCGTGGAGGTGTCCTTCGCCCACGTGCTGATCGTGTGCTTCCCGGCGCCGATGCCGCTGATCGTCGCCGAGTAGCCGTGCGCGTCGCCCCAGCCCGGGTAGATCTTCCCGACGTCGGTGCGCGAGGCGCTGGCGGTCCAGGCCTTCTTCGCCACGCCGTCCACGCGGAGCTGCACGGGGATCGAGGACTTCGTGTCCGGGTCGATCGCCCAGCCGCGGACGCTGAGCTCGTCCGCCGCGAGGGTGGCCTGGTCGAGCTTGCCGAACGGCGCCCCGGTCCGGACGGTCACCTGTTGGCAGCCGAGCAGCGCGTTGGCACCGGCGCCCTGGTTGATGCCGAACACGCAGACGTTGTGGCTGCCGCCGGAGATCCCGGTCAGGGTCGTCGAGAACCCGTGGCTGGTGTTGCCGGCGCCGAGCTGGCTGCCCAGGTCGGAACGCGCCCCGTCGGCCGTGATGGTCTTCTTGCCGACGCCGTCCACGTAGAACGCCACCCGGATCGGGCTCGTCGCGACGTCGGGGTCGTACGCCCAGCCGCCCACCGTGACCTGGCGGAACCCGGCGGTCGCGGAGTCGACGTGCCCGGCGGGCGAGCTGCCACCGGTGGGCGAGCCGAACCAGTCGGTGTACATGCGCCAGAAGTTCCGGTTGCCGTACGCCGAGCAGCCGTCACCCGTGCCGTAGAGGTTCGACATCGCGGCGGCGTTCGGGGTGTACGGCGTGTAGATGTACAGCCCGGCGGTCGCCTGGTTCTTGATGTAGACCGTCTTCCGACCGCACGCGGCGTTCGGGTTGTAGAGGATCGAGTTGTTGCGGCCGGCCTGGTACGCCCAGGACGTCGGCGAGGCCTGGTAGCGCTTGAACTGCAGCGCGGCGGCGTACACCTGCTGGCCGAAGCCGTAGTACTTCGGGTCGCACGGCGCGGTGTCCGGGCACGCGAAGCCGGTGGCGTGCAGGTACATGTAGCTCGTCGGGCTGTTCGTCGTGACGATGCCCTGCTCCTTCTGCAGGAGCACGAGCAGGACCTTCTGGCTGATGCCGCACGCGGCGCCGACCTGCGCGATGACCGTGGCCGCCGACTTCACGCCGCCGTTGATCGCGGAGCACCGACCGGACACGGCGGCGATGCCGCTCATGTTCTGCGAGAAGTTCTTGAGGCACGCCGGGCCGCCCGATGCCTGCTTGCAGTTCGGCGCGACGCTGTTGAGGAACGACTGCACGGATGACGAGCTCATCGCCGACCCGTTGTAGAAGTTCACGTCGCTGATGATGTTGCCCGGGTCGAACGACGCGGCGGTCGCGGCCGAGGCGGACTCCGTCGTCGTCTGCTCGGACAGCACCGTGCCGAAGGTCAGGCCGCTCACGGCGACCGCGAGGGCGGCCACGAGGGCGAGGGACGACCGCAGCGGGCGTCGTCGCCCGTCGGTTCGGATGGATCGCATCACGGCACCTCCGCCGTCATCGGGTCGGACGTGGTCGACTGCGCGCCGACCCGGTAGTCGAGGGTGATGGACCAGGTGCCGCTGGACACCTGGGCCGCCGGGAAGGACACCTGCGCGCAGTTCACGGAGGACGCGCTCGCCTCCGCCGTGCTGGTCAGCGTCCGGGTGACACCGCTCTTCGTCGCGGTGAACGTGCACGTGCCCGACGTGTTCGTCGTGCCGGAGACGAGTCCACCGGCCTGGAGCGTCCGGCTGCCCGTGTCCCACCCGGCGTAGGTGACGACGGCGGTGGCCGGGAAGTCCGACGGGTCGTCGTCGGGCTCGGTCGTCTGGCCGGAGCCCGGGAACGCCGAGGGGCTGTCGTCCGCGTCGTCGGAGCTGCTCGGCGACGGGGTCGACGAGGGGGCGGACGTCGCGGTCGCCGACGCGGTCGGAGTCGGTGAGGCGGACCGCGTGGGCGACGCGGTGGGGTCGTCGTCACTCGTGGCGGAACAACCCGCCGCGAGGAGACTGAGAACACCGACCACCGCGAACGCAGCGATCGGCCGTGACGCGAAGTGCATGCTGACGGGCCGTCCTGTGGATGTTGACAAGGGTCCGGGTTGCGTCAACGGTAACCCCAAAGTGAAGGTTGAGGGTTCAATCCGCGCACATTCACCCCCGCACGGGGGCGGACGACAGGTGTCGCCCGGTCCGCAGCGCGCACCGGCGTCCTGGGTGATGCGGTGAGTATGCTGTTCCGGTCCTGCCCCCACGAACGAAGAGACACATGGTCGATCAAGCCCGCATGGCCGCGCTCGCGAAGGAGCCCCTGGTCGTGGTCGGCGCTCCGACGAGTGCCATCCGCGGAACCTGGCGAGAACTGCGCGACGTCTTCCGGCAGCGCGAGATGCTCGGCATGCTCGTGCGCCGCGACCTCAAGGCGCGGTACAAGGACTCGGCGCTCGGGTTCGTGTGGACGCTGGTGCGCCCGCTGACCCAGCTCCTCATCTACTACTTCGTCATCGGCAAGGTGCTCGGCGCCGCGCACGGCATCGACAACTTCGCGATCTACGTCTTCACCGGACTCGGCGCGTACACGCTCTTCAGCGAGATCGTCGCAGGGTCGACCGGCTCGATCGTCGGCAACAGCGGCCTCATCAAGAAGGTCTACGTCCCGCGCGAGGTCTTCCCGCTCGCGAGCGTCGGGGCCGCCCTGGTCAACTACGCCATCCAGTTCGTCATCCTGATCGTTGCGACGCTCGTGCTCGGTGCGTTCCCGTTGCACGAGGGCCTGGTGTACCTGGTGCCGTCCCTCGCCGTGATCGTGGTCTACGGCGCGGCCATCGGGCTCGTCCTCTCCGCGCTCAACGTGTACCTGCGGGACGTGCAGTTCGTCATCGACGTCGGCCTGATGGTGCTGCTGTGGGGATCGCCGATCGTGTACTCGTACTCGATGGTCCTCAAGGAGCTGCACGTCCAGTGGATCCTGACCGTCTACACGAACAACCCCCTCACGCTGTCCGTCCTCGGCATGCAGAACGCCATCTGGCTGCACGACCCGGCGAAGGTCGTCTACCCCGACCACCTCATGCTCCGACTCGGCATCGCGTTCGTCATCGGCCTGTTCTGCCTCATCGGCGCGCAGCGCGTGTTCTCGCGCCTGCAGGGCAACTTCGCGCAGGAGCTCTAGACCCATGGCCATCAGCACCCCCGTCGCACCCACCGCCCAGCAGCGCGGCGACGAGCGCCCCGACGTCATCGTCATCGACCACGTCCGCAAGCGCTTCACCGTCCGCAAGGACAACACCATCCGCGAGCGGATCGTCACGCTCGGCCGCGCCGGTCGCAAGCACCGCCAGGACTTCTGGGCGCTCGACGACGTCACCGTGTCGATCCAGGCCGGGACCACCGTCGGCCTCATCGGCCAGAACGGCTCCGGCAAGTCGACGTTGCTCAAGGCCATCGGCGGGATCATCCAGCCGACGTCCGGCACCGTCTCGCGCCGGGGGCGGCTGGCCGCGCTGCTCGAGCTCGGCGCCGGCTTCCACCCGGACTTGTCCGGCCGCGAGAACGTCTACCTCAACGCGGCGCTGCTCGGTCTGAGCCGCAAGGAGACCGAGGAGCGGTTCGACGACATCCTCGCGTTCTCCGGCATCGGCGACTTCATCGACACCCAGGTGAAGTTCTACAGCTCCGGCATGTACGTGCGACTCGCGTTCGCCGTGGCCGTGCACACCGACCCCGACGTGCTGCTCGTCGACGAGGTCCTCGCCGTCGGCGACGAGGCGTTCCAGCGCAAGTGCCTCGACCGCATCCGCTCGTTCCAGGAGCAGGGCAAGACGATCATCATCGTCACGCACTCGCTCAGCCAGGTGCAGGAGATGTGCGACCGGGTCGTGCTGCTCAACAAGGGCAAGGTCCTGCACGACGGGGACGCCGTCCAGGCGGTCAGCAAGTTCCGTGACGTGCTCGAGGAGCGCCGGTCCGGCGAGCTCAGCGCCGACGTCGCCGTGGGCCGCGGCACCGTCCTCGGGGCGACCGTGCACGCCGACGGCAAGGAGCACCGGGCACCCGTCACGCCCGGTGACGACCTCGTCGTGGACATGGAGTTCGAGCACCTCGACGGCGTCGCCGACTGGGAAGCCGCCGTCCAGATCAACAACACCGCCGGTCAGGTCGTCTACGGCACCACCACCGGCATCATGGGCGTCACGCTCCAGCCGCTGCACGGGCGCCGGAAGCTCCGCCTCCGGATCACGGACACGAACTTCGGCACCGGCAAGTACTTCATCAACGTGTCGATGATGGACTCCGCCGGGCGGCACCTGCACGACCTGCCGGAGTGCGACTCGTTCGAGGTCCCGTCGTTCGGCGACGCCGTCGGCAGCGTCTACGCGAAGCCCTCCATCGAGGAGCTCGGCTGACGCCCACCGACGGCGCCTCCCGCACCGCGGTCGTCGTCGTCAACTGGAACCGTGCGGACCTCACGACCCGGGCCGCGCGCGCCGTGCTCGACGACGGCGCGGCCGACCAGGTCATCGTGGTCGACAACGGGTCGTCGGACGACTCCGTCGCCGTGCTGCGCCGCGAGCTGCCCGAGGCGACGGTGCTGGTCCGCGACACCAACGGCGGGTTCGCGGCGGGCGCGAACACGGGCATCCGGCACGCGGACGCCGACGTCGTCGTCCTCCTCAACAACGACGCCGAGCCCGCTCCCGGCTTCGTCGCGGCCCTCCGCGACCACCTCGACGCCGCCCCTGCGGCCGTGGCGGCCGTGACGGGCCGCATCGTGCTCGCCGGGCGCTGGTCGCGCCTCCAGGCCGGTGCCCCGGCCCCCGCCGGACGGGCGCTGCGCGACCACGCCGGCCACCTGTGGGTGCCCGACGCGGACGGCGAGGTCCGCCTCAACTCGACCGGCGTGCGGGTCGACCGCGACGGCAACGGCATGGACCGCGACTGGTTCGGCGCGGCCGACCAGGCGGCGGACCGCGACGTGTTCGGGTTCTCGGGCGGCGCCTCCGCGCTCCGGAAGGCCGCGCTCGACGACGTCGGACTCCTCGACGAGTCGCTGTTCATGTACTACGAGGACACCGAGCTCGCCTGGCGGCTCCGTCGCCGCGGCTGGCGCGTCGAGTACGCGGCCGACGCGGTCGTCGAGCACGACCACTCGGCGTCGTCCGGCGTGCAGAGCGACCTGTTCGTCTTCCGCAACGCCCGCAACCGGCTGGTCGTCGCCCTGTGGCACGCGCCGTGGACGACGGTACTGCGGGCTGCGGTCCGGACGACCGCGCGCGGCCTGGTCGGACTGCGTTCCGGTCGCACCCGACGGGAGGCGCGGCTCGTCCTGGCAGCGCTGGCCGACGTGACGGGGCACCTCCCCGCGCACCTCGCGCGGCGGCTCCGTGAGACGCGGGTCGCGTCCGTCCCGCGGAGCGCCGTGGACCCGGGCGCATGAACGGAGCGGGCTATCCTGGGGACTCCCCCGTCGACGGTCCCGGCCGCGGCGTCCCCGGCCGGAAGGAACCTCGCGTGCCGCAGCTCACCGTCCTCATCGACGGGACCGCGGTACCGCGCAACCTCGGCGGTGTCGGACGCTACGTCGAGGGGGTCGCGTCGCACCTCACCGACCCGTCGCTCGACGTGCACCTCGTCGTCCGGCCCGTGCACGCCGCGCACTTCCGCGCCGTCGCACCGCACGTGACGCTGCACTCGGCACCGGCGTGGACCGACTCCGTGCCGCTGCGTTTCCTCTGGGAGCAGACCGGGCTGCCGGCACTCGGCCGGCGGATCGGCGCGGCGGTGCTGCACTCCCCGCACTACACGTTCCCGTTCTCGTGGCGCCGCGGCTCCGTGGTGACGCTGCACGACGCCACGTTCTTCTCGAACCCCGAGTGGCACTCCCGCCTGAAGCGCACGTTCTTCACCTGGTGGAGCCGCCGATCGCTCCGGACCCGTCCGGTCGTCATCGTGCCGAGCGCCGCCACCGCGACCGAGGCCGCACGCGTGGTGTCCGGCATCCGTGCGGACGTCCGGGTCGCACCGCTCGGGGTCGACCGGACCGTGTTCCACGAGCCGTCCACCGCCGAGGTCGAGGACGCCCGCATCGCCGCGACGCTCCCCGACGATGCGTCCTGGATCGCGTTCCTCGGCACGATCGAGCCGCGCAAGAACGTCACCGCACTGCTCGACGCCTACGCCGCGGTCCGCGACGCCCGCGCGGTCACGGGGTCGGACACCCCCTGGCTGGTGCTCTCCGGCGCCCGCGGCTGGGACGAGGCCGCGATCGCACGGCTCGACGCGCTCCAGGACGCCGACCACGTCATCGAGGCCGGGTACCTCCCGCTCGAGGACCTCTCCGGCTTCCTCGGCGGCGCGGAGTTCGTCGTGTACCCGTCCCTCGGCGAGGGCTTCGGCCTGCCGGTGGTCGAGGCGATGGCGACCGGCGCGTGCGTGCTCACCACCCGGCGGCTGTCGCTGCCGGAGGTCGGGGGCGACGCCGCCGTCTACACCGAGCCCGACACGTCGGCGCTGGGGGCGGCGATGGCCTCGCTGCTCGACGACCCCGCGCTCGTCGCGTCGCACCGGGCGGCCGCACTCCGCCGGGCCTCCTCGTTCACGTGGGAGGCCACGGCCGCCGTGCACGTCGATGCGTACGCGGCCGTCGCTCGTGGCGCCTCCGGGGGTGTCCGATGACCCGGGTCGCGGTGCTCACCGTCACGTACAACACCGGTGAGACGATCCGACCGTTCCTCGCGAGCATCGAGGCGGCGTCCAGTGAACCCGTGGCCGTGGTGATCGCGGACAACGGCTCGGCCGACCTCGACGCACTGCGCGCCATCGGCGAGTCGTACGGCGCCGTCGTGGTGTCCTCCGGGGGCAACCGTGGCTACGGCGGCGGGATCGACGCGGCCCTCAGCGCGCTCGACGACGTGCTCCCCGACGTCCGGCCGGAGTTCCTGCTCGTCACGAACCCCGACGTGGTCCTCGCGCCGGGCTCGATCGACGAGCTCGTCGCGGCTGCGGATCGTCTGCCGTCCGGCGGGTCGTTCGGTCCGCGGATCCTCGACGAGCAGGGCGACACCTACCCCTCGGCGCGCCAGCTCCCGTCGCTCCGGACCGGCCTCGGCCACGCGGCGTTCTCGCGCTTCTGGCCGGCGAACCCCTGGAGCCAGCGGTACTGGTCCACCACCCAGGTCGTCGAGCGCGAGGCCGGCTGGCTGTCCGGGGCGTGCTTCCTCATCCGGACGTCGTTGTTCCGCGAGCTCGGGGGCTTCGACGAGTCGTACTTCATGTACTTCGAGGACGTCGACCTCGGGCAGCGCGTGGGGCTCGCCGGGCGGGCGAACGTGTACGTGCCGACCGCCGTGGTGACGCACACCGGGGCGCACTCGACCTCGTCGAACCGGCGCCGCATGGAGATCGAGCACCACCGCAGCGCCTACCGGTTCCTGTCGCGGAAGTACCGGGCGTGGTGGCTGTGGCCCCTGCGGGCGGTGCTGCGCGTGGGGCTCGCCGTCCGGGCGCGCTGGGTGACGCGCAAGTAGCGCGCGCGGCAGCGCGCGGCGCGCGGCGCGGCTGCGCACAACCAAAACCACTTCGCGCCGCGCCTTCCCGCGGTTCGGCGCGGCTTCGGTTGTGCGGCGGCGCAGGCGCGCCCGCGTCGAACCACGATTCCGACGTCGAACCAGGCGCGCGGCCTGGTTC
>NZ_JABXGF010000042.1:0-31395 GCF_025407985.1 Curtobacterium sp. C2H10
TGGTGGTGCTGGCGCGCCGGGGCTCGCAGTCGGCGGCCGGCGGGCCGGCGGCGGCCGGTGAGCAGGCGGCGCACGGCGAGCCGGCGGAGCCGGGCACGCGGCGCGACTTCTGGACGAGTGCCGACGACCCCGCGCCGACGCCGTGGGCGGCGACGGGCGCGACGACGGCGGGTGGACCCGACCACGTCGCTCCCGGTGGGTCCGCGGCGGGGGCGAGCAGCGCCTCCTGGCAGTGGGACACGACCTCCGCGGCGGACCGACACCGTCAGCACACCGAGCGGATGCGCGCGGAACGGCAGCGGCAGGCGGAACGGCGAGCGGAGCGAGCCGACCGGCTCCCCGGTGCCGGGTACGTCGCCGTGAGCCTGGGCCTCGCCCTCGTCGTCGGAGCCGGCGTCGCGGTGTGGGCGCAGCAGACCGACCTGCCCGTGCCGGTGCTCGGGATCGCCGCCGCGGTCGCCGTGCTCGCCGTGGCGACCGTCGTGGCCGGCGTGCGCGGACGGGAGAGCGGTGGCCTCGGGCTGTTCTCGACCATCGGGGTCGTCGCGCTCGTCGTGACGGGGGTGCTGCCGACCGGCACGCAGGTCACCGTCGTCGGCGGGACCACCTGGCGGGTGGACGACGTGCGGCCGGGCACCGAGCGGAACTACGCGATGGTGGTCGGTGGGCCGACGCTGGACCTCCGCGGGCTCGACGAGGCCGACGGCGGCGGGACGGTGAACCTCTGGCTCGGAGCCGGGGGAGCCGAGGTCCAGCTGCCGACCGACGCACCCGTCCGGGTCCGGGTGAGCGGCATCGGGTACGGCGTCGAGCTGCGTCCGGACGACGACGCGGAGGACGGCCTCGGTGGCGCGCTCGGCACGACGACCGTCGAGAACCGGGCAGCGCGATCGGCGGACGCCGCCGAGACCACGACCGTGCACGTGTGGGTCATCGGCGGTGGCGTCGACGTGCCGCGCGCCGTGACCGTCGACCAGTGAGGAACGAGACGATGACGAACGACGAGACCACCCCCGACGACCGGACCACCCCCGACGACCGGACCACACCGGTCGACCCGACCACCCCGACCACCCCGACCACCCCGTTCGACGGGGTCCCGGCACCCGCTCGCCGCCCGCGCCGTGCACCCCGCTTCGGCACGGTCTTCTGGGGGGTCGTCCTCCTCGTGTTCGCCGCCGCGATGGCCGTGAGCGCCCTGCCGTGGTTCACCGTCGACCCGATGACGCTCCTGCTCGGGGCCTGCCTGACCGCCGGGGTCCTGCTCGTGGTGGCCGGTGTCGCGGCGGTGATCGCGAGACCACGGCGCTAGGACGGCCTACGATCGTGTCCGTGACCGCGACAGACGCCGAGCGGGCCGCGGAACGCGACGCGACCGAGCCTCCCCTCGACCGAAGCACCCGTGTGCGTCGCTGGATGCTGCACGGGGCCGACCAGGGCGCCTCGCACCAGGGCCCGCACCAGGTCGAGGTGGAGAAGACCCACTCGTGGTGGCGCGTCATGTGCCTCACGGGCGTCGACTACTTCTCGACGCTCGGGTACCAGCCCGCGATCGCCGCGCTCGCCGCCGGGCTCCTGTCGCCGATCGCGACGATCGTGCTCGTGCTCGTCACGCTGTTCGGCGCCCTGCCGGTGTACCGCCGGGTCGCGCAGGACAGCTTCCGGGGCGCCGGCTCGATCATGATGCTCGAGAAGCTCCTGCCCTGGTGGGCCGGCAAGCTCTTCGTGCTCGTGCTCCTCGGGTTCGCGGTGACGGACTTCATGATCACGATGACGCTGTCCGCGGCGGACGCGACGGCGCACATCGCGGAGAACCCCTTCACGCCGCACTGGTTCACCGAGATCCCGGTGCCGCTCACGCTCGCGCTGCTGCTCCTGCTCGGGGTGGTGTTCCTCCGCGGCTTCAAGGAGGCGATCGGCATCGCGGTCGCGCTCGTCGCGGTGTACCTGCTGCTCAACGCGGTCGTCGTCGGGGTGTCCCTGTGGCACGTGTTCGAGAACCCGATGGTGGCGAGCGACTGGTGGAGCGGCCTCACCGCGCAGCACAGCAACCCGCTCGTGATGATCGGCATCGCCCTCATCGTCTTCCCGAAGCTCGCGCTGGGCCTCTCCGGCTTCGAGACCGGCGTCGCGGTGATGCCGCAGGTGCGCGGCGACGCGTCCGACGACACGAGCGCCCGACCCGAGGGGCGGATCCGCGGGACGAAGCGCCTGCTCACCGTCGCCGCGGTCATCATGAGCTCGTTCCTCATCACCTCGTCGATCGTCACCACCTTCCTCATCCCGCAGCAGGAGTTCCAGCCGGGCGGCGGCGCGAACGGCCGGGCGCTGGCGTACCTGGCGCACGAGTACCTCGGCGGCGTGTTCGGCTCCGTGTACGACTTCTCGACGGTCGCGATCCTGTGGTTCGCCGGTGCGAGTGCGATGGCGGGTCTGCTCAACCTCGTGCCCCGGTTCCTGCCCCGCTACGGCATGGCGCCGCAGTGGGCGCGGGCGACCCGGCCGCTCGTCATCATCTTCACGCTCATCGCCTTCGTGATCACGATCATCTTCCAGGCGAACGTCGACGCGCAGGGCGGCGCCTACGCCACCGGCGTGCTCGTCCTCATCACGAGCGCCGCGGTCGCGGTGACCCTGTCGGCCCGACGCAAGCAGCAGAAGAAGCGCACGATCGGGTTCGGCATCATCGCCGTGGTCTTCGTGTACACGACCGTCGCGAACGTCATCGAGCGGCCGGACGGCGTCCGCATCGCCGCGATCTTCATCATCGCGATCGTGGTGGTCTCGCTGGTCTCCCGCGTCCGCCGGTCGTTCGAGCTCCGTGCGTCGTCGATCGAGCTCGACGCCACCGCCCGGCAGTTCATCGAGGCCGACGCCGACCAGTTCAGCTCGGTCTGCATCATCGCGAACGAACCGGGTGCCGGCACGGCCGAGGCGTACCGGTCGAAGGGGCGCGAGGAACGCCGCGACTCCGGCATCCCCGCCCGCGTGCCGACGATGTTCCTCGAGGTCCTGCCCGCCGACTCCTCCGACTTCGAGGAGGACCTCGTCGTCGAGGGCCACGTCATCCACGGGCACCGCGTGCTCAAGGTCCGGTCGGGCAACGTGCCGAACACGATCGCGTCGACGCTCCTCGCGATCCGGGACATCGCCGGCGTCGTCCCGAGCATCTACTTCGAGTGGAACGAGGGCAGCCCGATCCGCAACGCCATCCGCTTCGTGTTCACCGGCGTCGGTGACGTCGCGCCCGTGACGCGCGAGGTGCTGCGCGAGGCGGAGCCGGACGTGAACCGCCGACCGAGCGTCCACGTGTCGTGACGGGCGGGGCGGACGCGAGCCGCGCCTCCAGGCCCGTCGGCGGGCTCGCGGCGGTCCTCGTCGCCGCGGCCGTGTGGGGGACCACCGGCACCGCGACGCACTTCGCGCCCGGGGTCCCCGCGTTCGTGTTCGGGGCCGTGACGTTCGGCCTCGGCGGGATCGTCCTCGCCCTCGGCGCCGGTCGCGGCACGCTCCGCGCGGTCGCCGACCCGGCGAGCCGTCGCTGGGCGCTGCTCGGCGCGGCGTCGCTCGTCGTCTACGCGGTCGCGTTCTACGCGGCTCTCGCCGACGCGGGCGTCGCGCTGGGCACGACGGTGGCCATCGGGTCGTCGCCCGTGTTCGCGGGGCTCGTCGAGTGGGTGGCGGACGGGAGGCGCGTCACGCGCAAGTGGGTCGTCGCCACCCTGGTGAGCGTGGTCGGGATGGTCGTCGTGACGCTCGCGCGGTCCTCCGAGCATGCGGGCGCGTCGGGTGGTTCCGATCGGGACGGGTCGCTCGTGCTCGGCCTCGGGAGTGCGCTGCTCGCCGGTCTGACGTACGCGCTGTACTCGTGGGCGGTCGCGCGGGGCATGCGTGCGGTGCCCCTTCCCGTCGCGCTGCCCGGCGGTGTGTCCGTGGCGGATCGTGCCTCGCTGCTGGCTCGCGCGTCGCTGCCGGGTGAGCGTGGACTCGTCGGGGCGGTGTTCGGGCTCGCGGTGTTCCCGCTCGTGGTGCTCGCCGTCGTGGGCGGGCAGGCGTCGCTCGGGGTCGCGGCGAACTGGCCGGTGTTCCTGTACCTCGCGCTCGTGCCGACGGTGCTCGGCCACTCGCTGTACGCCGTCGGGCTGCGGTCCGTGAGCGCCTCGGTCGCGACGCTGCTGTCGTTGTTCGAGCCCGTCGTGGCCGCGGTGCTCGCCGTGCTCGTGGTGGGGGAGCACGTCGGTACCGGAGGCTGGGTCGGCATCGGGCTGGTGGTCGTCGGACTGGCGGTCCTGGCCGTGCCGGAGCGGACGCGCGCCTAGCGGTACGGGCGCGCCGCCAGGGGCGCGCCGCCAGGGGTTCGCCGCTACTCGCCGAGGATCTGGTCGCGCACCTTCCGCCGCAGCACCTTGCCGATCATCGAGCGCGGCAGGTCCTCGACCACGACCACCCGGCGGGGCACCTTGTACGCGGCGAGGTGCTCGCGCGACCACGCCCGCAGGGCATCGGCGTCGAACGTCGCGGGGTCCTTCGGCACGACGGCCGCGACGACCTGCTCGTTGCCGGCCTGGGTGATCCCGACGACCGCGACCTCGCGCACGCTCGGGTGCTTGAGCAGGGCGTCCTCGACCTCGGTCGGGGAGACGTTGAACCCGCCGGTGATGATGAGCTCCTTGAGACGGTCGACGATCCGGACGTACCCGTCGGCGTCGATCGCCACGATGTCACCGGTCCGGAACCAGCCGTCCGGCGTGAAGACCTCGTCGGTGGCCTCGGCCTTGCCCCAGTACCCACGGAAGACCTGGGGCCCGCGGACCTGGAGCTCGCCCGGCTCGTCGGTCCCGAGGACCTTCGTCGGGTCGTCCGGGTCGGCCACCCGCGCCTCGGTCGAGGACAGCGGCAGGCCGATCGACCCGAGGCGCCGGGCCGGGGACACCGGGTTCGCGAGCAGGACGGGGGAGCACTCGGACAGGCCGTAGCCCTCGACGAGGTAGCCGCCGGTGCGGGCCTCCCACGGCTCGACGACCTCCTTCGAGAGCGCCATCGCCCCGGAGATGCCGATCTCGATCCCCTCGAGCGAGACCTTCGCGGAGTCCGCCGCGTGCTGCAGCCGCGCGTAGATCGGGGGCACCGCCGGCAGGAACGTCGGCGGGTGCTTCTTCATCGCAGCGAGCACGAGTGCCGGGTCGAACGTCGGGAACAGCACGAGCCGCGAGGCCATGCTCATCGCGAAGGTCAGGCAGAGCGTCAGGCCGTAGGCGTGGAACATCGGCAGGACCGCGTAGACCACGCTGCCGTCTCCGGGCTGGATCTGCGGGACCCACGCCCGGGCCTGTGCGGCGTTCGCGATGAGGTTGCCGTGCGACAGCACCGCACCCTTCGGCACGCCCGTCGTGCCCGACGTGTACTGGATCAGGGCGACGTCGTCGGTGGCGGGTCGGGGGTGGCGCTTCGACAGCTTCCGGTTCGACACGAGGTCGTCCCACGGCGTCGTGCCGCGCACCGTGGTGGTCAGCTTCGCCCGGGACTCGCGGGCCTTCGCGACCGGCAGCGACAGCGCGATCCGGGTTCCACGCGGCATCGCGCGGGTGAGGTCGACCGAGACGATCGCGTCGAGCTTCACGTCCGAGGGGAAGTCCTGCAGCGTCGCCACCGACTTGTCCCACGCGATCGCGACCTTCGCGCCGTGGTCCTCGAACTGGTGGCGGAGCTCGCGAGGCGTGTACAGCGGGTTGTGCTCGACGACCACGGCGCCGAGGCGGAGCACGGCGTAGAAGGCCACGATGTGCTGCGGGCAGTTCGGCAGCACGATCGCCACCCGGTCGCCGGCGGTCACCCCGAGCTTGCGGAGGCCGTTCGCCGCCCGGAGGATCTGCTCCTCGAGCTCGGCGTACGTCGTCGTCCGCTTGAAGAACTCGAGTGCGACCTTCTTCGGGAAGCGCCTGGCGGACCCCTCCACGATGTCGTACAGGGAGCCGGTCGGCTCGTCGATGTCGTGCGGGACCCCCGGGGCGTACGAGGCAAGCCAGGGACGAGGCGTGTCGATGCTCACGCCGACCAACCTAGCGGGCCACCCGAGCGCGTTGTCAGGGGCACGACGGACGATGGCGTCATGCCCTCTGTCGCCGATGCCTTCCGATCCCGTCTCAACGACACGTTCACCGGTGGTGCGACGGAGCGCCCGGCCTGGATCGACGAGCTCGAACAGGGCACGGACGCCGGGTTCTTCGGGCCCGGCTCCGCCACCTGGTCGGTGCACGGTGGGAAGCAGACGATCCTCGCGGGTGTCCGCGCCCTGCTCGTCCAGGCGCTCCACCCGGGGGCGCTCGCCGGCGTCGCCGACCACTCCCGCTACCGCGAGGACCCGTTCGGCCGCCTCGCCGGCACGATCCGCTGGATCTACACGGTCTCGCACGGCGACACCACGGCGGCCCGGTCCGCGAGCGCCTGGGTCCGGAAGCTCCACGAGCGCGTCCGTGGCGAGTACGTCGACGGACACGGGGTCACGAAGCCGTACGCCGCGAACGACCCGGACCTCGCCCGGTGGGTGCACCTCGCGTTCACCGACGCCTTCCTCCGCAGTGCGCAGCTGTGGGGCGAACCCATCCCCGGCGGTGCCGACGCCTACGTCCGCGAATGGGCGATCGCCGGCCGGCTGATGGGCGTCGAGGACGCCCCCGAGTCCGACGCCGAGCTCCGCGCCCAGATGAACGGGTACCTCGACCGCGGGGAACTCGTCGCGACCGCACGGACGCTCGACGTCGTCCGGTTCATCAAGGACCCGCCCCTCGCACGCCTGCTGCGCCCCGGGTACCGGGCGCTCTTCGACGGCGCGGTCGTCTCCCTGGATCCGCGGCACCGCTCGATGCTCGGGTTGCGGACGCCTGCGGTCGGGCCGGTGGAGTTCCCGGTCCGGCGGACCGCGGGCGTGGTGCTCGACGGCATCGGTGCCGTGCTCGGGCACCAGCCGGGGACGGAGCGCGCGGCGCTCGTGCGGATCGCGCGGCTGGGCGGCGAGCGGCGGATTCCGGACGCGACCGTCTGACGGCCAGGAGGCGCGGTGCCAGCTGGCACCGCGCCTCCCGTCCGTCCGGTGGGTGCGTCAGAAACCGGACGGCACCCGGGGTGTGTACGCGGATTCGAGACGGGTGACCTCGTCGTCCGTGAGCTCGATCGTCGTCGCAGCGACCGCGTCGTCGATGTGGTGCTCCTTCGTCGCGCCGACGATCGGGGCGGAGACCGCCGGCTGTCGCATCACCCACGCGAGGGCGATCTGCGCCATGCTCGCGTCGTGCGCCTCGGCGACCTGCTGCACCGTGTCGACGATCGCGCGGTTGGCGTCCTCGTCCTGCTTGTAGAGCGTCTTGCCGAACTCGTCGGTGTCGGCCCGGCTGCCGGAGCCCTGCGCGTCCCAGGGGCGGGTGAGCTTGCCGCGGGCGAGCGGGCTCCACGGGATCACGCCGACGCCGGTGTGGGCGCAGAAGGGGTGCATCTCGCGCTCCTCCTCGCGTTCGAGGAGGTTGTACTGGTCCTGCATGCTGACGAACCGCGTCCAGCCGTTCAGGTCGGCCACGTGCTGCATCTCGGCGAACTGCCACGCCCACATGCTGCTCGCGCCGATGTAGCGCGCCTTGCCCGACTTCACGACGTCGTGGAGGGCCTCCATCGTCTCCTCGACCGGGGTGTGCGGGTCGAAGCGGTGGATCTGGTACAGGTCGACGTAGTCCGTGCCGAGGCGGGTCAGCGAGGCGTCGATCTCGTGCATGATCGCCGCCCGCGAGAGTCCGGCGCCGTTGGGGCCCGGGCGCATGCGGTTGAAGACCTTGGTGAAGACCTGGACCTCCTCGCGCGGAGCGAGTTCCTTGAGGAGGGTGCCGGTGATCTCCTCGGAGCTGCCCGCGGAGTAGACGTTCGCGGTGTCGAACGTGGTGATGCCCTGGTCGTAGGCACGGCGGACGAAGGGGCGGGCCTCGTCGATGCCGACGCTCCACTCGTGGGCGCCCTTGTCGGGGTCGCCGTAGGACATCATGCCGAGGATGACGGAGCTGATCTGGAGGCCGGAGGCGCCGAGGCGGGTGGTCGGGGTTGCCGGGCTTGTCGAGCGGGCGGTTTCGGGGGTTGCCGGGCTTGCGGGGCTTGCCGAGCGGGCGGTTTCGGGGTTTGCCGAGCGGGCGGTTTCGGGGGCTGCCGAGCGGGCGGTTTCGGGGGCTGCCGAGCGGGCGGTTTCGGTCATGCTGCCACCCTGGCATCGCGCCCTGTGACCGCGAGGAGGCGGACCTGCAGCGGCGCGTCCTCGTCGACGTCGACCGGTGCGGCGTAGAGCCCGGTCGCGGCGAGGTCCTCGATCTGCGGCTCGAAGTGCTCCCACACGGCCTGCACGAGTTCGTCCGGGAGGGTCTCGTCGCTGCCGGTCGCCCGCGCGAGGTCCCACGTGTGGATCGTGATGTCGCTGGTCTGCTCGGTGAGGTACTGCCCCGCCGGGACGACGTCCGTGGCGAGGTGCACCGGCGTGTCAGCGGGCGTTCTCTGCCACGCCTCGATGGCTTCGGCCGCGAACTTCGCCCACTCGGCCGCGAGGTCGGAGCCGACCGCTTCGAGATCCGCTTCGGCCTGGGCGTAGTCGCACCCCGTCAGGAGCTTCGGGATCCACCGCTGCTCCTCGACGACGTGTCGGACGAGGTCTCGGGTGGTCCATTCGGAGTCGGGGGTCGACGCGTCCCAGTCCGTGACGGCGGCGACGCGGCGGCCGAACTCGGCTGCCGCGAGTGCCTGCAGCGCGATCCAGTCGGTGGCCATGGTGGTGCTCCTGTTCGTGGGTCCTGCGGGTGCGGGGTGCGGGGTGCGGGGTGCTGCGTGTTGGTGGGTGTTCGACGATCGGCCCGGAGGCGGGTTCCCGTGTGTTCCCCTGCAACCTTCCAGCTCGGGTTCCGATTCCCCGCGGCGGTCGCCCGGTGCCGGTCGGCGGACGCTGCGGTCTCACGCTACTGCGCGCAGTCGCCGGGCGAGCGGGCGAAATGTGCGGGGGTGCCACGTCCGTCGGTGCCGAATCCGCCCGATCGGCGCGGGTGGCGCGCGCGACCAGAGACGCCGGCGCGCGCCACGGAGCCGATCGCATGGCGGTCGCGGCGAGCGGGCGGAAGCTGGCGGGTACGTGCCGCGAACCGCGCGTACTCCGCCCGCTCGACGGTGGGACGCGCGAGCGACCGGCCCAGCGAGAAGACCACGCGCGCCCCGCACCCCCCAGCCCCCCAGCAACGACGAACGGCCCGACTCCGTGGGGGAGGAGCCAGGCCGTTCGCTTCGGGTACTGCAGTGTGGTGCGGTTCGATGTCCCTCAGGTCACGCGCAACGCGATGACCTTCGGGTCAGGAGGGACGAGGTGTCAGGCCGCCTGGAGGACGAACTGCACGTCGAGGTTGATCGTCACGTCGTTGCCGAGCGTGAAGCCACCGGCCTCGAGCGCAGCGTTCCAGTTCACGCCGAACTCGGTGCGGTCGATCTTGGTCGTGGCCTCGGCGCCGAACTTGACCTGGCCGTAGCCGTCGGTCGTGAAGCCGCCGAGCTCGGCCTTGAGGACGACCGGCTTGGTGACGCCACGCAGGGTCAGGTCGCCGGCGATGTGCAGGTCGTCGCCCTTGGCCTCGATGCTCGTCGAGCGGAAGGTGAGCTGCGGGTGCTCCTCGGTGAGGAAGAAGTCGCTCGTCTTGAGGTGCTGGTCGCGCTGCTCCTGGCCGGTGTTGATCGACGCGACGTCGATGTTCGCCTCGACGGTCGACTCGAGCGGGTTCTCGGCGGTGACGACGGTGGCGTCGAAGGTCTCGAACTTGCCCTTGACCTTGCTGATCGCGAGGTGGCGGACCGAGAACGTGACCTCGGAGTGGGTGGGGTCGATCTTCCAGGTACCGGTCTGGTAGCCGGGGATGGTCGAGGCGGTGAGCGTCATGGTGACTCCTTCGAAGCGTGTGGACTGCGTTCCCGAGCAGGCGTCGGGCGGAACCACGATTCCATGCGCCTGCATCGAAGTTGATGCTAGCCCATTCTGCACGTGTTTGGTTGAAGCGTCAACCAATGTTCACCTCGATGACGCTGGACGGCGTGTCGGACGTGGGTCGTGCCTCCCGGTCGACACGCCGTCGAGGAGGCGACGGACGCGCGCCACGAGCGCCTCGATCGCCGGTCCCACGTCGTCCGCGGTGGCGCGCAGCAGCCACCAGCCGGCGTCCTTCAGGTGTTCACCCCGCGTGATGTCCTTGCGGAACGTGCGATCGTCGGTGCGGTGGAGGTCGCTCTCGTACTCGATCGCGACACGGGCGTCCGGGTAGGCGAGATCGACGCACGCGACCCACCGGCCGTCCACCACGACGTCGTGGTTCAGGGCCGGTTGTGGCAGACCGCGCCGCGTGAGGGCGAGTCGGAGCCGGGTCTCGCCGGGCGAACGTGACCCTGGGCGCATCTCGGCGAGGGCTGCTCGGACGCGACGGATGCCCCTCGCTCCGCGGTAGCGGCGAGCCGCAGCGACCAGTTCGGCGTGGTCGCACCAGCCGAGCCAGCCGATGATCGCGTCGCCGACCACGATGAGTTCGTCGCGGCTCAGGAGGGTCGCGAGCGCGATGAACGTGTCCGCTGGGTGGGTCAGCGCCGCGGTGCCCGAGTGGACCACCTGGAGTCTGCCGCGGCGGGCGCGGTGCCCGATCGTCCCGCGGACACGGAGCGCCTGGTCCGTCCCGATCGTCGTCACATGGACGCGGGGATCGCGCTCGAGCCGGCGCGGGAGCGGGAAGCCGAGGATCGCTGCGGCGGTCGTGTGGCTGAACGCCTGGTCCGGGCGCAGGCGCGGCTGCACCGCTCGTGCGCGCTCGTCGTGCGTTTGCGGACGGGTCCAGGCGCGGATGCCGTGGAACGGGCGGAGGAACGCTCGTGATCGGAGTCGGCCGACGCTGACGCCGCGGTGCAGGGCTTCGCGCACGCGGAACGGTCGGCCGCGGAGGGCCATCGGGAAGGTCGCGTCGACGTGCATGCGGCCAGCGTGGCCGCCGGTGGCACCGTGCGAGTGGCGCCCGCCCTGATCTGTGGACGGCTGGTGCAAGCGGCCATCTGTGGACGGATGGCCGGCTCGAGGGCGGCTCGGGAGGCGCGGCGCGAGCGGGCGAAACGGCCCCGGTCCCAGCGCGGTCCCGTGGGTATTCCGCCCGCTCGCGCATCCCCGCCGCCGGCGCGCCCACCGCGCCCACCCCGCGCGCGCAGCGCGCAGCGCCCCCGCACCCAGGTACTCGCACGGCCCCTCACGGGGCGGGGAAGCCCGCTAGCGTCGGGAGCATGGAATTCAGGTACCTGGGCAACTCCGGACTCAAGATCTCCGAGATCACCTACGGCAACTGGCTGACGCACGGCTCGCAGGTCGAGAACGACGTCGCCGCCCAGTGCGTGCGGGCAGCGCTCGACGCCGGCATCACCACGTTCGACACCGCGGACACGTACGCGAACACCGCCGCCGAGACCGTCCTCGGCGAGGCGCTGCAGGCCGAGCGCCGCCAGTCGCTGGAGATCTTCACGAAGGTCTACTGGCCGACCGGGCCGAAGGGGCACAACGACGTCGGCCTCAGCCGCAAGCACATCATGGAGTCGATCGACGGGTCGCTCGAGCGCCTCCAGACCGACTACGTCGACCTCTACCAGGCGCACCGGTACGACCACGAGACCCCCCTCGAGGAGACGATGCAGGCCTTCGCCGACGTCGTCCGCCAGGGCAAGGCGCTGTACATCGGCGTCAGCGAGTGGAACGCCGAGCAGATCCGCGCCGGTGCCGCGCTCGCGAAGGAGCTCGGCTTCCAGCTCATCTCGAACCAGCCGCAGTACTCGATGCTGTGGCGGGTCATCGAGGGCGAGGTCGTCCCCGCGTCGAAGCAGCTCGGCCTCAGCCAGATCGTCTGGTCGCCGATCGCCCAGGGCGTGCTCACCGGCAAGTACAAGCCCGGTCAGCCCCTCCCCGAGGGCTCCCGCGCCACCGACGAGAAGGGCGGCGCCGACATGATCAAGCGGTTCATGCGCGACGAGGTCCTCGAGGCCGTCCAGCGCCTCCAGCCCGTGGCCGACCAGGCAGGCCTGACCCTCGCGCAGCTCGCCATCGCGTGGACGCTCCAGAACGAGAACGTCGCGAGTGCGATCGTCGGCGCGTCCCGTCCGGAGCAGGTCACCGACAACGTCAAGGCCGCGGGCGTGCGCCTGGACGCCGACGCCCTCGCGGCGATCGACGCAGCCCTGGGGGACATCCCGGAGCGCGACGCGTCGAAGACCGTCAGCCCGGCGTCGCGCCCCGCGTAGACGCGACCACCCTTCCGACCTGGAGGCGCGGTGCCAGCTGGCACCGCGCCTCCAGTCCGTCGTGGGGGCGCGTCCACCGCGACCCGCATGTGAACAGCGGGTGTCGCGAAACTGGCAGAACCATCCGTAAGTCTGTACCCCACCCAAACCACTCCGAGAAGCCCCCCGAATCGGGGGCATGACCCGAACCGATACCCCCGTTGTGGTGCCATCCGCAACCGGCGCGGTACCCGTCCCTCCGCGCGCGGCCGTCGCGCGCCTGGTGGTGCTCGCGCGGCAACTCGTCTCCTTCGGCAGCATCGGCGCCGTCTGCTTCGTCATCGACCTCGGCGTCTACAACCTCCTCCGCGCGACCGTGATGCCCGACGGGCCCATCGCCGCCAAGATCGTCTCCGCCGTCGTCTCCACGGCCGTGGCCTGGATCGGCAACCGGTTCATCACGTTCCGGGCCGAGCGGCAGACCGGCCGCCGAGAGACCCTCCGCGAGGGTCTCCTCTTCGCCGTCACCAACCTCATCGGTCTCGGCATCGCCGCCGCGTGCCTGTTCGTCTCGCACTACGTCCTCGGTTTCACCTCCACCCTCGCCGACAACGTCGCCGGCAACGGGGTGGGTCTCGTGCTCGGCACCGCGTTCCGGTTCGCCGCGTACAAGGCCCTCGTCTTCCGTTCCACCGACGCTCACGCGAAGGAGCTCGCCGAATGACCATCTCCGCCACGCTGTGGACGGCCGCAGGGCCGCTGCTCCAGCCGAACGAGGGGACGGCTCCGTCGAGCGTCCCGAACCGCGGCACGACCGACGTCCCGACAGGAGGCTCGGGTCAGCTCCCGCAGGCCGCCTGGTCGGTCGGCGAGTGGGTCGGGTACTCGGCCCTCATCGCGATCTCCGTGCTGCTCACGATCATCGCGCTCACCACGCTGTGGTGGATGCTGCACGCCTGGCGCTCGCGCGACGCGCTCAAGTCGACGAGCTTCAGCCAGACCCCGCGCCCGGCGGCGCACCGGTTCACGCTGCTGGTCCCCGGCCGCCACGAGCAGGACGTCATGGGGGAGACGCTCGACATGCTCGCGAAGCAGGACCACCCGGACTTCGAGATCATCGCGATCGTCGGCGAGGACGACCCCGAGACGGACGCCGTCGTGCGTGCCGCCGCGGCCCGGCACCCCGGGCTCATCACGGTCGTCGTCGACGACACCGCGCCGAAGAACAAGCCGAAGGCGATGAACCTCGCGCTCCAGTACGCGACGGGCGACATCGTCGGCGTGTTCGACGCCGAGGACGAGGTCTACCCGCGGCTGCTCTCCCTGGTCGACTCGCGCTTCCAGGAGACCGACGCCGACGTCGTGCAGGGCGGCGTGCAGCTGATGAACTTCAAGTCGAGCTGGTGGTCGCTCCGGAACGTGCTCGAGTACTACTTCTGGTTCCGCTCGCGCCTGCACTTCCACGCCGGGTCGAAGTTCATCCCGCTCGGCGGCAACACCGTCTTCGTGACGAAGGAACGCCTGGACTGGTCGAACGGCTGGGACGCGCACTGCCTCGCCGAGGACTGCGAGCTCGGCGTCCGGCTCTCCGCCGACGGTGCCAAGGTCGTCGTCGCCTACAGCCCCGAGGCCGTCACCCGCGAGGAGACCCCGCCCACCTTCGCCTCCCTGCTCAAGCAGCGGACCCGGTGGAACCAGGGCTTCCTGCAGGTGCTCGGCAAGGGGGAGTGGAAGAAGCTCCCGTCGTTCCGCCAGCGGTTCTTCGCCCGCTACATGCTGACGATGCCGTTCATCCAGGCGGCCACCGGGCTGCTCATCCCGCTCAGCGTCCTGATGATCCTGTTCGTCAAGGTGCCGACGGCGATCGCCCTCGTGTCGTTCGTGCCCGTCGCCCCGACGCTCATGCTGCTCGCCGTCGAGGTCGTCGGCCTCAACGAGTTCGGTCGGCTCTACAAGGAGAAGGTCCGGATCCGCGACTACGTGAAGCTCGTGCTCGGCCTCGTGCCGTACCAGATCTTCCTCGCCGCGGCGGCGGTCCGGGCCGTGGTCCGGCACGCCAAGGGGCAGAACGGGTGGGAGAAGACCGAGCACACCGGGCAGCACCGCACGGCCGGGGAGTCGGCCGAGGTCGTCGGCTTCGCGAACGCCGTGACCACCGACCGGGCGGACGACCGCTCGGACGACCGTGAACTCGTCGCGTCGACCACCGGAGGGACCCGATGACCGCCAGCATCACCGACACCACCGGCATCCCGATCCGGGGCGCCGTCGCCCGCCAGCGCTCCGGCGTCGGCGCCTGGTTCCGCCGGCACGCCGCGAGCCTCGGCTGGCTCCTCCCCGTCCTCGCCGTGACCGTCGTCGTGCAGTCGTGGAACATGTCCGGCACGCCCCAGCGGATCGACGACGAGGGCACGTACACCGCCCAGGCCTGGGCGATCACGCACCTCGGCGAGATCACCCACTACACGTACTGGTACGACCACCCGCCGCTGGGCTGGATCCAGATCGCCGGGTACACCTCGCTGACCGGGGCGTTCGCGCGCTACCCGTTCGCCGTCGAGGCCGGGCGCGAGGCGATGGTGTTCTTCGCCGCCGTGTCGAGCATCCTGCTGTTCGTCCTCGCCCGCCGACTCGGTGCCGGCCGTGCCACCGCGGCGGTCGCGGGCCTCGTGTTCGCGCTGTCGCCCCTGGCCCTGCAGTACCACCGCACGGTCTACATCGACAACGTCGCGACGCCGTGGCTCCTCGCCGCGTTCGTCCTCGTGCTCAGCCGTCGCCAGCAGCTCGCCGGCTTCGCGGGTGCCGCTGCGTGCCTCGGCATCGCGGTGCTCTCGAAGGAGACGTACCTGCTCGCCCTGCCGTTCCTCATCTGGATCGCGGTGCGCCGGGCCGACCGGAGCACTCGCCGGTACACGCTCAGCGTCGCCGGGGCCGTGCTCGCCGTGATCGGTGGCGGCTACCTGCTGCTCGCCGCGGTGAAGGGCGAGCTCCTGCCCGGCACCGGTCGGGTCAGCCTCTTCGAGGGCATCACCTACCAGCTCGGTTCCCGGGCGGCCAGCGGATCGGTCTTCGACGCGGGGAGCCTCGCGAACGAGGCCGCCGCGCAGTGGTGGGCGCTCGACCCGGTGTTCATCGTGCTCGGCTCGGCCGCAGCGTTCGTCGGGCTGTTCCTCCGCCGGGTACGCCCGATCGCGGCGATGCTCGTGTTCCTGCTGCTCATGATGTTCCGCCCGAACGGGTACCTGCCCGTGCCGTACGTGATCATGCTCATCCCGTTCGCCGCGCTCCTCGTCGCCTACACCGCCGAACGTGCCGTCCTCGCCGTGCTCGGCCGCTTGCGCGGGACCTCGGGGACCGATGCGCGGGCCGTCGTCCGCCGGGGCCTCGGCACCACGTGGGCGGTCGTGACGTCCGCGGCACTCCTCGTCGCACTCCCGCTCTGGGGGACGCAGCTGCGCGGGTTCGTGCTCGGCAACCTCGACCTGCCGATGCAGCAGGCCGAGCAGTGGGTCGGTGACAACGTCCCGAAGTCCTCGCGGCTGCTCGTGGACGACGCCATGTGGGTCGACCTCGTGCAGGACGGCTTCGCCCGGAACAACGTCATCTGGTACTACAAGCTCGACACCGACGCTGCGGTCGAACGCCAGTCGCCGAACGGCTGGAAGGACTCGGACTACGTCGTCACGACGGACTCCATGCGCACCGGCGGCAACTCGTCGTCGGACATCCGCCAGGCGATCGAGAACTCGACGACCGTCGCCGCGTTCGGCACCGGCAACCAGCGGGTCGACGTCCGACGCATCCACGCCGAGGGGTCGACGGCCGCCGAGGCCGCCATCACCCGCGCGACCGACCTCCGGAAGACGATGGGGACCGAGCTCGCCTCGAACCCGGCGCTCTTCGCCGACGAGGGCACGAAGTCGCAGTTCCGCGCCGGGCAGGTGGACTCGCGGGCGATGATCGCGCTCGGGCAGGTCCTCGCCGACGGGTTCGTCGAGGTCGACCGGTTCACGCCGGTGTCCGGCGAGACCGGGCAGCCCTTCCGCCGGGTCGTCCTGCAGGCCCCGGGGAACGCCGAGGCGTCCCGCGTCGAGGCCACCCTCGACGCCATGGCCAGCGGGTTCCGACCCGACTCGGTCGAGCGGGACGGGTCGCGCCTGACCATCGTCTACGCCCCCGCCGACCCGACCACGACCGCGACGAGCGCCTCGTGACCGCCGCCGCACCCACGCACCAGACCCGAACCACGACCAGAAGGAGCACCACCATGCCCGCACCTCGTCGCACCCTCCTCGTCGGCGCCCTCGCCACGAGCCTCGTCGCCGCAGCCGTCGGCCTCGCGCCGCAAGCAGCGACCGCCGCCACACCCGCCGCCACCTCGAGCGACCAGGGCTGGCTCCGCGTCGGCCACCTCTCCCCGGACACGAAGGGCGTCGACGTCGAGCTGTCGAGCCTCGCCGGCGGCAAGACGGTCTTCGAGCTCGACGACGTCACCTACGGCCAGGTCAGCCCGTACCAGGAGCTCCCGGTCGGCACCTACGTCCTGTCGATGCGCGCCGCCGACGCCCCCGACTCGACCCCGGTCATCTCCACCGACGTCACGGTCGACAAGGGCGACGCGAGCACCGTCGTCGCCTACGGCAAGAACTCGGGGCTCAAGACGACCGCGTTCACCGACGACCTCCAGCAGCCCGGTGACGGCAAGGCGAAGCTCCGGCTCGTGCAGGCCGCGACCACCGCGAAGTCGGTCGACGTGAGCACCTCCGAGGGGACCGCCGTCGCCGAGGACGCCGCCTTCGGCACCGCCACGAAGTACGCCACCGTCGGCGCCGGCAAGTGGACGCTCGACGTCTCCGGCAGCGGGCAGCGGGGCACGGCGAAGGTCGACCTCGCGGGCAACACCGTCTCGACGCTGTTCGTGCTCGACGACAGCAAGGGCGACCTCACGGTCGTGCCCGTCACGGACGCGGCAGCCACGGCGTCCACGCCGTCCGGCGGGGTGCAGACCGGTGGTGGCGGCGCGGCCGCCGACCCGGTCGAGCAGGCCACCCACGAGCTGATCGCGACGCTCCGCTCGCTGTTCCGCTGACGCCGGACCGGAGGCGCGGATCACCCCAGCGGATCCGCCCGCGTGATCCGCGCCTCCCGTCCCACACCGCACCCAGTCAGGAAGGCAGGCCGCATGACCCGCAGGACCTGGATCCCCGTGACCGCCGCAGGCGCGGTGCTCGTCGCGCTCGGCATCGCGCTCGTCGCGGTGCGCCCGTGGGGCGCCTCGCAGCCGGAGGCCGGAGGTGCGTCGACCCCGACGTCCTCGGCGGCGCCGGACGCAGCGCGCTCGCCGGAGCAGCTGCGGACGGACTTCCTCGACCGGTACGTGCAGGACGGCCGCGTCGTCCGCACCGACCAGGGCGGCGACACCGTCAGCGAGGGGCAGGCCTACGGGCTCCTGATCGCCTACGCGAACGGCGACCGTGACCGCTTCGGCGAGATCTGGACGTGGACGAAGCGGCACCTGCTCACCGATGACCACCTGCTCGCGTGGCGGTGGACGCCGGACGACGGCATCGCCGACGGGCAATCCGCGAGCGACGCCGACCTCGACGCCGCCAGGGCACTCGTGCTCGCCGGGTCCTCGTGGGACGAGCCCCGGTACACCACGGCGGGGAAGACCATGGCGTCCGCGATCCTCGAGCACGAGACCGCCACGACCGAGCTCGGGACGATCCTGCTGCCCGGGCCGTGGGCCGACTCCGAGCCGTACCGGTACGACGCCTCGTACGCGTCACCGGCGGCGTACGACGTGCTGGCGAAGGCGACCGGCGACGACCGATGGAAGGCGCTCGGCTCCGGGTCGCGAGCGGTCACGCGGGCCGTGCTCGCCGGGTCCGACCTGCCGAGTGACTGGTCCCAGGTGCACGCCGACGGCACGGTCGACCCGATGCCCGCGACCGGCGGGGACGACCGGGTGCTGTACGGGTACGACGCGATGCGGCTGCCGCTCCGGTACGCCGAGGCCTGCGCCGCGCAGGACCGGTCCCTGGCGGGGTCGATCGCGCCGACGCTCCGGCGGCAGACGCAGTTGGCAGCACAGCTCGACCTCGGCGGGACGGCCGTGACGGGTGACACGAACGCGCTGGCGTACGTGGCGCGGGCTGCGGCGGAGCAGGCCTCCGGGCAGTCTGCAGCGGCGGCGACGGACCTGCGCCGGGCGGACCGGACGGCTGCGACGACGCCGACGTACTACGGGGACGCGTGGGCGGCGCTCGGCGCGACGATGCTCACGTCCGACGTGCTCGGCGGGTGCGCGACGCGTGCCGGGGGTGCGTCGTGAGCGGGCGGCGGCGGGCCGATGGTGGCGGACCACGGCGGCGCGGCGTCCTCGTCGGGGCCGTCGTGGCCGGGGTGCTCGTGGTGGGCGGGGTCACCGGCGTCGCGGTCGCGGCCACCAACGGGACCGGGGGACCGAGGGTGGCCGGGTCCTCCTCGCCGACCGCCGGATCGTCGGCCACTGCGGCACCCGCGGCCGGGAGCGCGACCGACGGCTTCCAGGACCCGGCAGCCCCCGCCGCACGGTCCGACGCCACCCCGGTCCGCGTGACCATCCCCGCCATCGGGGTGTCATCGTCGCTCGAGGACCTCCACCGCGGCGCCGCCGGCGAACTCGACCCTCCGAAGGACTGGGACAGCGCCGGGTGGTTCAGCGACGGCATCGTCCCGGGTGAGGTCGGCCCCGCCGTCATCGCCGGGCACGTCGACAGCCCCACCGCCGCAGCCGTCTTCTTCCGGCTCGACGAACTGGTCCCCGGTGACGAGGTCCACGTCGCCATGTCCGACGGCTCCACCCGCACCTTCACGGTGGACCGGTCCGAACGGGCGGCGAAGTCGGCGTTCCCCACGAGCGACGTCTACGGCACCGCCCCCACACCCCAGCTGCGCCTCATCACGTGTGACGGCACGTTCGACACGGCCACAGGTCATTACACGGACAATCTGATCGTGTTCGCAGACCTCTCGTCGGACTGACGCAGCGACCGGCCGATATCTTCGATGTCAAGCGCAAGGAGCACCATGAGCACGACACTGGTCATCATCCCGACCTACGACGAGGCGGAGAACGTCCGCCCCATCGTCGAGCGCACCCTGGCGGCCACCGACGCCGACGTGCACGTGCTCGTCGTGGACGACAACTCCCCGGACGGCACCGGCGACATCGCCGACCAGATCGCGCGTGAGACCGACCGGGTGCACGTGATGCACCGCACCGTGAAGGACGGCCTCGGCGGTGCGTACCTCGCCGGGTTCGCCTGGGGCCTCGATCACGGGTACGACAAGCTCGTCGAGATGGACGCGGACGGCTCGCACCACCCCGAGTACCTGCCCTGGATGATCGAGCTCGCCGACACGAACGACCTCGTCCTCGGCTCGCGCTGGATCAAGGGCGGCGCCGTGGAGAACTGGCCCTGGTACCGCGAGCTCCTCTCGCGCGGCGGCAACCTCTACACGCGCCTCGCGCTCGGCATCGCGGTGCGTGACGCGACCGGCGGGTTCCGGGTGTTCACCTCGCGGGCGTTCGAGCGCATCGACCTCGCCGGCGTGGCCTCGAAGGGCTACTGCTTCCAGGTGGACCTCTGCTGGCGCGCGCTCGAGGCCGGTCTGCGCGTCGTCGAGACCCCGATCACGTTCACCGAGCGGGAGTTCGGCGTCTCGAAGATGAGCGGCAACATCGTCCGCGAGAGCCTCACCCTCGTCACGAAGTGGGGCATCGACCGGCGCATCCGTGAGGCCCGGTCCCTCGTCAAGGACCACCGCCGACTGCCGTCGGTGCGGGCGAACGCGCACGCGGTCGCCGACCACGCGGCCTGACGGGCTGCTGACGGCTTCGTGGAGGCGCGGTGCCGGCTGGCACCGCGCCTCCGGTCCGTCCGTGGTCGCGGCGCGTCCGTGGTCGCGGTCGCGGTCGCGTCGCGTCCGCGTGGCGCGTCCGCGTGGCGCGAAAGCGACCCCGTGCGGATCCGTCCGCCGTTCGTGGCGGCACAGCGACAGGTTCCCGGACGACGACGGCGGGTGTCTGTCGCTTTCGCGGAGGCGCCCGTCGAGGGGCGAGGCAGGCCCGGCGAGGAGTGCGGGCGGGCAGACGAACGGCCCGTGGCGGAGTCGCCACGGGCCGTTCGGTTCGCGCTGATCGGCTTCGGGCTGGTCTGCTTCGCGCTGGTCAGCGCAGGACGACGACACCCCGCCCCGTGAAGCGGACGCAGTCCGTCGCGACGTCGGCCTCGCCGAAGCGGTAGAGCTCCTCGCCGGTGGCGCCGGGGACGGGCACCTCGGCCGCGTCGTCGAGGAAGTTCACCACGACGTGCACCGGCCGGGCGTCCGGGCCGAGCAACCCGCGCGTGAGCACGAGCCAGCGCCGGTCCTCGCTGCAGCGCACGGCGTTCGCCTCGTACCGCTGGTCGACGAAGGCCTGGTCGGTCCGCCGCAGGGCGACGAGCACGCGGTAGGCCCGGAGGATCGCCGCACCCCGCTCGGAATCGACGTCCGACCAGTCGAGCTTCGAGTTCGTGAACGTCGTCGGGTCCTGTGGGTCCGGCACGGCCGACTCGTCCCAGCCGTGCTCGGCGAACTCCTTGATGCGACCCTCGGCCGTGGCCTTGCCGAGCTCCGGTTCGGGGTGCGACGTGAAGAACTGCCACGGGGTCGAGGCGGCGAACTCCTCGCCCATGAAGAGCATCGGCGTGAACGGGCCGAGCAGCGTCAGGGCCGCGGCGATCACGAGACCCTCGTCGCTCACGGTCGCCGCGAGACGGTCGCCCGCGGCACGGTTGCCGATCTGGTCGTGGTTCTGGTTCGCGACGACGAGGGCCGTCGTCGGCGAGGTCCCGCGGTCGATCGGTCGCCCGTGCCGCTTCCCCCGGAACGACGACCACGTGCCGTCGTGGAAGAACCCGTGCTCGAGGACCTTCGCCAGCGCCGAGAGCGGTGCGAAGTCGGCGTAGTAGCCGTTCGTCTCGCCCGTCAGCGCGACGTGGACCGCGTGGTGGAAGTCGTCCGACCACTGCCCGGCGAGGCCGTAGCCCGAGGCCTCCTGCGGGCGGAACATGATCGGGTCGTTGAGGTCGGACTCCGCGATGAGCGAGAGCGGCCGCCCGACGAAGGCGGAGTACGCGTCCGTCTCGGAGGCCATCGCCTGCAGCACGTGCGGGCGGGTGGTGTCCCGCAGGGCGTGCACGGCGTCGAGCCGGAGCCCGTCGACGTGGTGGTCGCGGAACCACATCCGGACGTTGTCGAGCACGTACCGACGGACCTCGGGGTGTTCGACGTTCACCGAGTCGCCCCAGGTGTTGCCGAGCCCCTGCAGCAGGTACGGCCCGTACAGCGGCAGGTAGTTGCCGCTCGGCCCGAGGTGGTTGTACACGACGTCCTGGATGACCCCGAGGCCGAGTGCGTGCGCACGGTCGACGAAGCGGTCGTACGCGTCCGGGCCGCCGTACGGGGCGTGCACCGCGAACCAGCCGACGCCGTCGTAGCCCCAGTTCCACTCGCCGTTCACCGCGTTGACGGGCAGGAGCTCGACGAACTCCACGCCGAGCTCGACGAGGTGGTCGAGCTTCGCCGCCGCGGCGTCGAGCGTGCCCTCGGGCGTGTAGGTGCCGACGTGCATCTCGTAGATCACGCCGCCGCGTGCCGGACGCCCGGTCCACGCGTCGTCCGTCCACGAGAACCGTGCGGGGTCGACGACCTCGGACGGGCCGTGCACCCCCTCGGGCTGGAAGCGGCTGCGCGGATCGGGCCGCACCGCGTCGTCGTCGCCGATGCGGAAGCCGTAGCGGGCTCCGACGACGGGGACGATCGCATCGGTCGTCCACCAGTCGTCGGTGCCGCGGGTCAGCGGGTACTCGGTGCCGTCGACCACGAGGCGCACGCGCTCCGGTGTCGGCGCCCAGACGGCGTAGCGGTCGGGTGCGGTCATGCGTGACCCTCCAGGATGTCGATCTCGGCCTGCGCGTCGGACTCACCGGCAGAGCCGGAGCCGCTGTCGGCGGGCGCCCCGCTGTCGGCGTGGGTCTCCGTGCCGTGGTCCGTCGCCTCGGCCACGTGCGCCGGCACGAGCAGTGCGACGGGGTAGTCGGTGAGCAGTTCGGCGAGGGCGATGCCCCGGCCGGCCGGCACGCTGCGGCCGGTGAGGAGGTCCACGCGGTCCTGGGGCACGGCGTGCACGAGGGTGTCGCCCCATCCGCCGACCCGCTCGAGCCCGATCGGCAGGCGCGTCGCGATCGTGACCGCGCCCCCACGGTCGAACGCGATCACGTGGTCCGCCGCGCTGCCGGTCGCCTCGAGCGCGAGGTACCGGGTGAAGAGCTCCGGGTGGTCGCGCCGCACACGGAGCGCACGACTCGTCACCAGGAGCTTCGCCGCACCGTCGAGCCCGACGTCGGGGAGCCGTTCGGGGCCGTCGTCTTCCGGGCCGTCGAGTTCGGCCAGGACGTGCCGACGCTCGGTGTAGTCCACCGGGCGACGGTTGTCCGGGTCGACGAGCGAGCGGTCCCAGAACTCGGTGCCCTGGTAGACGTCCGGCACCCCGGGTGCGGTGAGCTGCACGAGCTTCTGTCCGAGCCCGTTCGACCACCCGGCGGCGTCGATCCGTTCGTCGAGCGCATCGAGCACGGCGACCACGGCCGGGTCGTCGAACGCGGCGTCGACGAGCGCGTGCATGCGGCGTTCGAAGTCCTCGTCCGGAGCCGTCCACGTGGTGCTGTCGCCGGCTTCGCGGGAGGCCTTCTCGGCGTAGGCGTGCAGGCGTTCTCGGCTTGCCGGGCGCGCGCCGACGATCGCCTGCCAGAGCAGGTCGGCCAGCACGGCGTCCTCGAGCGGGGCGAGGGACTGCAGGCGTTCGAGCGTCGACGCCCACTCGTGCCCGAGCTCGGCGAGCACGGCGATGCGCGCGCGGGTGTCCTCGCTGCGCTTGGTGTCGTGCGTCGTGAGGGTCGTCATCGTGTGCGGCCAGCTGCCGAGCCGGTCGCGCTGCGCCTGGTGGAAGGCACGGACCGACACCGAGAACACGCTCGGGTCGCCGCCGACCTCGCTCAGGGACGTCAGGCGGGAGGTCCGGTAGAACGCGGTGTCCTCGACGCCCTTCGCCATCACCATGCCGCTCGTCTGCTGCAGGCGGATCGCCGCGGCGTTCGCGGGGTCGACCAGCGCCGGGGCGATCCGGTCGATGACGTCGTCGAGGTCCGGCCGCGCCGAGGCCGCACCTTCGAGGGCGTCGATGAGGTGGTGCGCGCCCTCGGGCAGGTACGTCCGGTACACGTCGAACGAGGCGACGATCTCGGCGACCGCGTCGACGATCCGCTCGTGGGGGAGCGGTGCGGACGCAGCGCTGCCGGTGCCGGGGCCGAGCAGCCGCGCGAGCCGCTCGACCTCGCTGCCGAGGATGCCGTCCGCGATGCCGCGACGGGTGTCGTGCGTCAACTGCTGCCAGTCGGTCGGCTCGGCCCCGGACGCCGCGGTCAGCGAGTCCTCGCCGGCGGGGTCGATGAACACCCGGTCGAGCACGCCGAGGGCGTCGTAGCCGGTGGTGCCGTCGACCGGCCAGCTCGCGGGGAGTTCCTCGCCCGGCTCGAGGATCTTCTCGACGAGCGTGTAGGCGCCGTCGGTGAGCGCCGCGAGTTCCTGCAGGTAGCCGGCGGGGTCGTACAGCCCGTCGGGGTGGTCGATGCGGAGTCCGTCGACGAGGCCGTCGCGGAACCACGCGCCGATCGTGCCGTGGGAGGCCGCGAAGACCTCGGGTTCCTCGACCCGGATCGCCGCGAGCGTGTTCACCGCGAAGAAGCGCCGGTAGTTCAGCTCGTGGTCGGCGCGCTTCCAGTGGACGAACTCGTAGTGCTGCCGGGCGTGGACGTCGGCCACCGAGTCGCCGTCGTGCACCGTGCCCGGGGCGGTCGGGTAGGCCGTGTCGCCCAGGTACAGCGTGCCGTCACGGAGTTCGACCGCGTCGAGCAGTCGATCGTCGAGCACCGGGACGCGGAGCTTGCCGTCCCCGGCGTCCCAGTCGACGTCGAAGGCCCAGGCGACGGTGGACCCCTGGCCGTGCTCGAGCAGGGACCACCACCACGGGTTCACCTCGGGCGTGGCCACACCGACGTGGTTCGGTACGACGTCCACCAGGACGCCGAGACCGACGGCGTGGGCGGCGTCGGCGAGCGCTCGGAGCGCCTCGTCACCGCCCCGCTCGGTGTCGACGTGGCCGTGGTCGACGACGTCGTAGCCGTGCTGGGACCCGGGCTCGGCCTGCAGCACCGGGGAGAGGTAGAGCCAGTCCGCGCCGAGGTCGCGCACGTAGTCGACGACGTCGCGTGCGGCCGACAGGTCGAAGTCCGGCGTGACCTGCAGCCGGTACGTCGAGGTCGGGACGCGCCGGGCGGTCACTGCTGGCCGCCGCTCGTGGCGGAGGGAGCCGTGGCACCGGCGGGGTTCACCGGTGTGACGGCGTCCTGCGGTGCCGCCGTGGCCGGTCGTGATGAGTCGGTGTCCACCGGGGTCACCGTGACCTCGTGGTCGGGCTCGGCCCGCAGCACGATCATCGAGCGTGCCGGGACGTCGAGCGGCGTGCCGGCGTCGAGGACCTCGTCACGCGCACCCGGTTCGGCGGTGTCGATCCGCACCGTCCAGCCCGGCGAGTACTCCTCGGGGGGAAGCGTGAACGTCACGGTGTCGTCGTGCGCGTTGAAGTACGTGATGAAGGCGACGTCGGTGACACGCTCGCCGCGGGAGTCGCGCCCGCGGATCCCGTTGCCGTTCAGGTACATGCCGACGCTCTTGCCGAAGCCGGAGTCCCAGTCCTCGGGTTCCATGGCGTCGCCGGAGGGCGTGAGCCACACGACGTCCGGCAGCGGCTCGTCCTGACCGCGGCGGACCGGACGCCCGTTGAAGTACCGCGTGCGGCGGAACGTCGGGTGGTCGTGCCGGAGCTTCACGACGTCGGCCGTGAACTGGATGAGGTCGTCGTCGGCGGCGTCCCAGTCGATCCAGCTCAGCGCGGAGTCCTGGGCGTACACGTTGTTGTTGCCGGACTGCGTGCGTCCGAGCTCGTCACCGTGGGCGATCATCGGGACACCCTGGCTGAGCAGCAGCGTCGCGAGGAAGTTCCGTCGGCGCTGCAGCCGCAGGGCGTTGATCGACTCGTCGTCGGTCGGACCCTCGGCGCCGGAGTTCCACGACCGGTTGTGGCTCTCGCCGTCGTTGTTGTGCTCGCCGTTGGCCTCGTTGTGCTTCTCGTTGTAGGCGACGAGGTCGTACAGCGTGAAGCCGTCGTGCGCCGTGATGAAGTTGATGCTCGCCTTGGGCGTGCGGCCGTCGTGCTCGTACAGGTCGGCCGAGCCGGAGATCCGCGAGGCGAACTCGCCGAGGGTGGACGGCTCTCCCCGCCAGAAGTCGCGGACGGTGTCGCGGTACTTGCCGTTCCACTCGGACCACTGCGGCGGGAAGTTGCCGACCTGGTAGCCACCGGGGCCGACGTCCCACGGCTCGGCGATCAGCTTCACCTGGGACACGATCGGGTCCTGCTGGACCAGTTCGAAGAACGCCGCCAGCCGGTCCACCTCGTAGAACTCACGCGCCAGGGCGGCCGCGAGGTCGAAGCGGAAGCCGTCGACGTGCATCTCGGTGACCCAGTACCGCAGCGAGTCCATGATGAGCTGCAGCGAGTGCGGGTGTCCGACGTTGAGCGAGTTGCCCGTGCCCGTGGTGTCCATGTAGTACCGCTTGTCGTCCTCGACGAGGCGGTAGTAGGCGGCGTTGTCGATCCCGCGGAAGGACAGCGTCGGTCCGAGGTGGTTCCCCTCGGCCGTGTGGTTGTACACCACGTCGAGGACGACCTCGATGCCGGCACGGTGCAGTTCGCGGACCATCGCCTTGAACTCCTGCACCTGCTGTCCGTGGTCACCCGAGGACGAGTAGTGCGAGTGCGGCGCGAAGAACCCGATCGTGTTGTAGCCCCAGTAGTTCGACAGCCCCTTGTCCTGCAGGGTCGAGTCGTTGACGAACTGGTGCACGGGCATGAGTTCGAGCGTGGTGACGCCGAGCCGCTGCAGGTGCGCGATCACGGCCGGGTGCGCGACCCCCGCGTACGTCCCGCGCTGTTCCTCGGGCACGTCGGGGTGCGTCTCGGTGAGGCCCTTGACGTGTGCCTCGTAGATCACCGTCTCGCCGTAGGGGATCCGAGGAGCCCGGTCGCCCTGCCAGTCGAAGAACGGGTTGATGACGACGCCCTTCATCATGTGCGGCGCCGAGTCCTGGTCGTCGGTCGAGTCCGGGTCGCCGAACGTGTACGAGAAGAGCGCCTGGTCCCAGTCGATGTCCCCGCTGGTCGCCTTGGCGTACGGGTCGAGGAGCAGCTTGTTCGCGTTGGCGCGGAGCCCCTTCTCGGGGGCGTACTCGCCGTGCACCCGGAAGCCGTACTGCTGCCCGGGGCCGACGTTCGGGAGGTAGGCGTGCCAGACGTACGCATCGACCTCGACGAGGTCGATGCGCTGTTCGTTCCCGTCGTCGTCGAAGAGACAGAGTTCCACGCGTTCGGCGACCTCGCTGAAGAGGGCGAAGTTCGTGCCGCTCCCGTCGTAGGTCGCCCCGAGCGGGTACGGGTTGCCGGGCCAGGTGTGCAAACGGTCCTCCAGGTGTGGGTCCCGCCAACATATCGGCGGGAGCCGACCGCGTCCGCAGACAAGCTCCGGCCGTGGACGGATGCGCGGGCAGCTCTGCCTGTGGAGGAACGGGCGAGTAGCGTCGCGCGCATGGCCAACATCGTCACGCAGATCGCAGAGAAGGTACGCCCCGTCGGCGTGTCCACGAACTACGGGGAGCCGGTCGAGGTCGGCGACCAGACCCTCATCCCGGTGTCCCTCGGCTGGTTCGGCTTCGGTGGGGGCGGGGACGGCGACGACAACGGTGGCGGGGGCGGCGGTGCCGTCTCCATCCCGATCGGCGCCTACGTCCGACGCCCCGGCAAGGACCTCGAGTTCGAGCCGAACCTGATCTCCCTCCTCGCGGTGAGCGTCCCGGTCATCTGGGTGACCGGCACCGTCCTGCGCAAGCTGGTCCGCGTCCTGAAGAAGTGACCCACTGACGGACCTGGAGGCGCGGTGCGGGCCCGCCCCGCGCCTCCAGGACGTCCTGTGGTCGCGATCCGTCACCGGGTCGCGACCACGTCTACAATGGCGGGACACACACGGGAGTCCGGGATCGCCGGGCTGAGAGGGAGCGAGTGGCGCTCCGACCGTCGAACCTGATCCGGATCATGCCGGCGCAGGGAGGAGTCCAGGGCCATGTCCACGAGCACGCACACTGCTGTTCCGTCCACCCCCGTCAGGCGCTCGCTGCGCTGGCGGGTCGTCGACATCGTCGTGGCGAGCGTGCTCGCCGTCGCGATCGGTGTCGTCTTCAAGCTCTGGGAGTTCGGCTACGAGCCGATCAGCGCCGTCGCCGCGCTCGTGCTCCCCGGCACGCAGGCGCTCTTCGGCGGGGTGTGGCTGCTCGCCGGGCCCGTCGTCGCGATCATCGTCCGGAAGCCCGGAGCGGCCCTCTACGCCGAGATGGTGGCCGCCTCGGTCGAGGCGCTCCTCGGCACGCAGTGGGGCTGGCTGACGCTCGAGGCCGGCCTCGTGCAGGGCCTCGGAGCCGAGCTGGTGCTCGCACTCTTCCTGTACCGCGTCTACCGCCTGCCGGTGGTCGTGCTCGCCGGTGCCGCGGCCGGTCTGGCGCTCGGACTGAACGACACGGTCCTCTGGTACCCCGGACTCGACCTGGCGTTCAAGGTCGTCTACGTCGTCTCGGCCATCGTCTCCGGTGCGCTGATCGCGGGCGTCGGCTCGTGGTTCCTCGTCCGAGCGCTCGCCGCGACCGGCGTCCTGTCGTCGTTCGCGGCGGGCCGTGAGCACTCCAGACGCGGTCCTCGCACCGTCGCGTGACCGTGCCAGCCGCGCGGGTCACCTTCTCCGACTGGGGCTGGCGGTACGCGGAACGTGACGCCTGGGCCGTCCGGGGCGTCGACCTGACCGTCGAGCCGGGGGAGCGGGTCGCGATCGTCGGCCCCTCGGGCGCCGGTAAGTCGACGCTGTTGCGGGCGGTCGCGGGCGTGCTCCCGGACGAGCCGGACGCCACCGACGACACCGCGGCCTCCGTCCAGGGCTCGGTCCTCGTCGACGGTGCCGAACCGCGCGCGGCCCGCGGGCGCGTCGGCCTCGTCATGCAGGACCCCGAGGCGCACACGGTGATGTCCCGCGTCGGCGACGACGTGGCGTTCGGCTGCGAGAACGCCGGCGTCCCACGGGACGAGATCTGGCAGCGCGTCCGGTCGGCCCTCGACGTCGTCGGGCTCGACCTGCCGCTCGACCGGTCCACCACGATGCTCTCCGGCGGGCAGCGGCAGCGGTTGGCGCTCGCGGGCGTGCTCGCCATGCGCCCGGGTGCCCTCGTGCTCGACGAGCCCTGCGCGAACCTCGACCCCTCCGGCGTGGTGCAGGTGCACGACGCCGTGCGGGCGCTGCTCGATGAGACCGGGTGTTCACTACTCGTCGTCGAGCACCGCATCGGGACCTGGCTGGACCTGGTCGACCGACTCGTGCTGCTGGAGCCGGCCGGGGGTGTCGTCGCGGACGGTGCGCCTGCGGACGTGCTCGCCGAACACGGTCCGGCGTTGACCGCCGCCGGCGTCTGGGTGCCCGGGTCCGAGCCCGAGCGGGGTTCGGCGCGTCGGGGCACCCGCACGTCTCCGCGAGCGGGCGAAATGCACGGGGTTGCGGGCGAGGGACCGGACGGAATCCGCCCGCTCGGCGCCGCGGGACCGCGAGTGGGCGGAATGCGCGGGGCCGACAACGGGGGACCGCACGCGTTCCGCCCGCTCGGCGATCGGGACCCGGTGCTGCTCGCGGCGCGGGGGCTCGGGACCGCCCGGGGCAGGCGGCAGCCGGTCGGGAGCGGGATCGACCTCGACGTCCGGGCCGGACGGGTCCTCGCGGTCACCGGGCCGAACGGCATCGGCAAGTCGACGCTCGGCCTCACGCTCGCCGGGCTCCTGCACCCCGCCGCAGGGTCGCTCCGCGCGGGCACGGCACTCGCCGACGGCATCGGTGACGCCCCCGCCGCGTGGACGAGCAGGCAGCTGGCCGGTCGGATCGGCACGGTCTTCCAGGACCCCGAGCACCAGTTCGTCGCCCGCACCGTGCGCGAGGAGCTGGCCGTCGGCCCCCGCGCCCTCGGAGCGGCGGACGTCGACGCCCGGGTCGACGAACTCCTCGGCGCGTTCGGCCTCGCGCACCTCGCCGACGCCAACCCCTTCACGCTGTCCGGCGGTGAGCAGCGGCGGTTGGCGATCGGGACGGTCATCGCCTCCCGGCCGCCCGTCGTCGTGCTCGACGAGCCGACCTCCGGTCAGGACCGGGCGACCTGGCAGGCCGTGGTGGACCGGCTCGGCGAACTCGCCGACTCCGGCACCGCGATCGTCGCCGTGACGCACGACCGTGACCTCGTCCGCGCGCTCGACGCGGACGAGATCGTGCTCGGCGCGACAGGCGCGACAGGCGCGACAGGCGCGACGGGGGCGACGACCGTCGGGCTGGCCGCCGACCTGCGCGACCCGGCCACGGAGGTGCAACCGTGACCGCGCACCAGGCCGCGGCCGGTCTGCCCGGACGAGCCGCGCCTCCTGGACCACCCGACCGCACCACGCGTGCACGCGGCGTCCGCGGCGTCCAGCCGGTGGCCTCGCTGCTGGGCGTCCTCGCACTCGGCGTGTGCCTCGTGCTGAGCCTCGACGTCGTGTCCGCGGCGGTCGCGCTCGGTCTCGAACTCCTACTCCTGCCGCTCCTGCGGATCCCGCCCCGCACCCTGCTGCTGCGGACCTCGCCGGTCCTGGTCGCGGTGCCGCTGACCGCGCTGAGCATCGCGTTGTACGGGCGGCCGTCCGGTCGGTCCTGGTTCGACCTCGGGTTCGCGCACGTCACCGACGGGTCGCTCGCACTCGCGCTCGCGACGGCGCTCCGTGTCCTGGCGATCGGGCTGCCGGCGGTGGCGTTGTTCGTGCGGGTGGACCCGACCGACCTCGCGGACGGGCTCGCGCAGCTCCTGCGGCTGCCGGCACGGTTCGTGCTCGGGGCGCTCGCGGCGATCCGGATGATGACGCTCCTCGGGGACGACTGGCGACAGCTCGGTATGGCTCGTCGGGCCCGCGGCGTCGCGGACACCGGACGGCTGCGGCGCGGCGCGTCGATGGCGTTCGCGCTGCTCGTGCTGGCGCTGCGGCGGGCGACGACGCTGGCGGTGGCGATGGAGTCGCGGGGGTTCGGCGCTCCCGGGCGGCGGACGTGGGCGCGGAGTGTGCGGTTCGCGGGGCCGGAGTGGGCGATGGTCGGCGTGCTCGTCGGGATCGGCGTCGTGTCCATCGCGGTGGCAGTGGGTGCGGGGACGTGGCGTGCCTGAGGTGGAACCCGACGTGGGTGGCGCGCGCGGCGCGGACGGTACGGCCGGTCCCGACGACTCGCTCGTCGAGGGCCTCGCCGCTGCGGCCGCCGGGGTCGCGACCGCCTCCGGCACGCGCCTCGTCGTGCTCGTCGACGGCAGGTCGGGCACGGGCAAGACGACGCTCGGCGACTCCCTGGCGGAGCGACTCGGCGCGCAGGTCGTCCACCTCGACGACGTCTACCCGGGATGGGACGGGTTGCAGGCCGCCGCGGAGGCCGTGGTGACCGACGTCCTCGGGGAACGCTCCGGCTACCGACGGTGGGACTGGGCGACCTCGCGCCCGGCGGAGTGGGCCGCCGTCGACCCCGGGCAGCCGATCGTGGTCGAGGGGTGCGGTGCGCTGTCCCGGGACTCGGCGCCGCTCGCGTCGTTGCGGGTGTGGCTCGAGGCCGACGACGACACCCGGTGGGAGCGGGCGATCGGACGTGACGGCGAGTCCTTCGCGCGGGAGTGGGACCGGTGGGCGGCGCAGGAGGCGGCGTTCATCGCTGCCGAGCGGCCGACGGAGCTGGCGGACGTGGTGCTGCAGACGTAGGGCGCTCCGCGTGCTGGGCGGCGCGCGCGGGGCGTGCGGCGCGGCGC